>CAIRDL010000551.1 GCA_903877345.1 uncultured Oscillochloris sp.
ACTCCGTTGGGTTGGGACTCATGTCACTTCTCCGACAAGGTTTCAGGGGCCAGGTTTCAGGTTTCAGGTCAAGCGCATTAGGGAGCCATGCGCTTACCAAGACTGTAAAGTAACCACGAACCTTGTCTCCCACAAAAACACGCTGCTCGTTAGGCCGTGCCATCGGTGGGCGGCGAACTGAAACCCGTAGGGGCGTCCGTGCGATCCGGGCGCAGCTTGCGGGCGCCCCGCAGGTACACGTGCCGCAGCTCGTCGGCGCGGCGCGTGGTGTTCCAATGGATAAGCACCCTGATACAGGCGGGCAACCCGCCGGGGACGTTCATTTCGTGGCTACAGAGCAGCGCCGTGTCTGTCCAGCCGAGGGCGCGGGCGGCAACGGCGGGGTACTCTGCGGTGAGGTCGGGTGTGGTGGTGAAGATCGCACTGGCGATCTCAGCGGGGGCGATACCGTTGGACTCGATCAACAGCGCGAGCAACTCGCGGGTCGCTTCGAGGATCGCCTCGCGGGTGTTAGCCTCGCACGTCGTTGCGCCGCGCAGCCCTCGACAGATAATAGCCATGGCACCTCTCTGCTCTTCATGACAAGCAGAAGGGGCGTGAAGCTTGGTTGCCTCACGCCCCCTGTAGATTGTCTTGCGACGAAAATTTCTAGCCAGCGTGAAGCGACCAAGCCCGATGTTGGTAGGTAAAATAGAAATAAAAGGAATTGTTGACGAGACGCAACATACGCTTCCTGTGCCCACTTGCCACTCTGGGGGCGACTATACCATAGCCCCCGCAAGTCGTCAAGGCTCACGCGCCGAGCAACTCTTCGGCCTCGATGATCGCCTGGGCGATGTCCTTCATTTTCGTGCGCTTATCACGAGCGCGTTGGCGTAGCCGCTCGTAGGCATCACGCTCATTGAGGCCCAAGCGCTGCATCAGGATGCCTTTCGCTCGCTCAATCAGCTTGCGGGCCTCCAGCGACTCGGCCAGTTCGTCAACCTGCGAGCGAAGGGCCTGCAATTCCTTAAAACGGGCCAGGGCAATACGGATCGCCGGGGTCAATTCATTTTCATTGATCGGCTTCACCAAATAACCCAACGCCCCGGCAGCCTCAGCCCTTTTAATCGTCTCGTTGTCGGCATAAGCGGTGAGCATAATGATCGGCACGGGGGCGTGGTCACGGATGCGGGCGGCAGCCTCAGTGCCTTCCATCTCCGGCATCCTGATGTCCATAATGATCAAGTCGGGCCTGAGGCGGGCCGCCAAACTGACAGCCTCGGTACCCGAACGGGCGATTCCAGCCACGTCGTAGCCCAAACCCTTGAGTTGCTCCTCAAGGGTCAATGAGACGAGATCGTTGTCCTCGGCGATCAGAATTCTAATCACGACCATACCCCATCTTGTTTTTGAACTGCCAGTGGCGGTTTTTGTGACCGTTGCACTTCCGCTGAATAATACCACACAGGCGGGCAGCGGTGTCTACCAACTTACGATTCGGACATTTTGATCAGCAAGTTCGTGGGCCGTTTTTTGGCTTGTACTCCCTATTGCGGAGGTACCTTTGCAGCGAAACCGGGGCTGCCTTTGACAAGCTCAGGCAGC
>CAIRDL010000552.1 GCA_903877345.1 uncultured Oscillochloris sp.
GTCGTCTTGCCGCAGCCCGACTCGCCCACCAAGCCCAGGGTTTCGCCGCGCCGCACGAAGAAACTCACGCCGTCCACCGCCTTGACCGTCGCGACGGTGCGCCCCAACAGGCCACCCTTGATGGGGAAGTGCTTCTTGAGGTTGTTGACTTCCAGCAGGGTCGTGTCTGCACTTTGGGGGTCAAGCGTTAGCTTCGGGGCGACCATAGCTTTCCTTTGGGGGGTTGGGGGTTGGGGGTTGGGGGTTGGGGATCAGGGAGCGGGGCTATCGGCTATCGGCTATCGGCTATCGTACAGCCAACACCGCACCTTCCGCTCTTCCGCAAGGGCAAAGAGTGGCGGGGGTTCGTCGCACGGGGCAAAGCGCTTGCTGCAACGGGCGGCGAAGCGACAACCGGCGGGCGGGTGCAGCAGACTAGGCACGGTGCCGGGAATAACCTCAAGCTCGGCCCGCACTTGACCAAGCACCGGCATCGAATTGAGCAGGCCGACCGTGTAGGGGTGTTTCGGTTCAGCAAAAAGACCCTGCACCTCGGCGTACTCGACCACCTGGCCCGCGTACATAACCAGCACATGGTCAGCCATTTCGGCGACCACGCCCATGTCGTGGGTGATCAGGATGATGGAGGTGTCAATCTTCTCGCGTAGGGCGCGCATCAGGTCGAGGATTTGGGCCTGGATGGTGACATCAAGGGCCGTAGTAGGTTCGTCGGCGATGAGCAACTCGGGGTTGCAGGCGAGTGCCATTGCGATCATCACACGCTGGCACTGCCCGCCGGAGAGTTGATGCGGATATTGGCGCATGCGGCGGTCGGGGTCAGGCAAGCCGACCATAGTGAGCAACTCGCTACAGCGCCGGGTGGCCTCCGCGCCCTTCAGCCCCTGGTGAATGGTGAGGGTTTCAATAATCTGGTCGCCGACACGAAAGACGGGATTGAGCGCCGTGGTCGGTTGTTGGAAGATCATCGCGATGCGGTTGCCGCGCAGGTGGCGCATCGCCTCTTCGCTAAGCGTGCTGAGGTCGGTGCCATCGAAAATGATGTTGCCGGCGACAATGCGCCCAGGGCGGCCAACCAGGCGCAACAGCGAGAGCGACGTGACACTCTTGCCGGAACCGCTCTCGCCGACGATGCCAAGGGTTTCGCCGCGCTGGAGGGTGAAATCAACCCCGTCAACCGCTTGGACGACCCCTTCTTCAGTGAAAAAATGGGTCTTGAGGCCGACGACGCGCAACAGTTCGTGGGCGGCGTGGGCGCTTTGCTTTGGGGCAACTGCGGGCTTCAGTAAGCTAGGCAAAGCTTAACCTCGCTGACGCGGATCGAGGGCATCTTGCAGACCATCGCCGATATAATTGACCGCCATCGAGCAGACCAGAATAGGCAGCGCCGGAATGAGCGGCATCCAGGGGTACTGAAACATGTAGCTTTGGGCATAGGCGAGCATATTGCCCCATGTCGGCGTTGGGTCAGTGATGCCAACACCCAGAAAGCTCAGGGCCGACTCGGAAACGAGGGTACCATTCACATTGAGCGTGAAATCAACAATCAGGGGCGGAATCGCGTTGGGCAGTACATGGATAGCCATAATGCGCCAACTGGAAGCGCCGAGCGCCCGTGACGACTCAATGTAGACATTTTCGCGCACGGCAAGCACCATGCCGCGCATCAAACGGGCGGTGGTGGGCCAGCCAAACGCCGCCAGAATCAGATTGACCATCAGCACCAGTTTCGCCTCGCGCAGATTGACGGCGAAGAGAAAACTGGTGAAACTCGTGATCCACTCAGGGATCGGGATGGTCTTTTCATTTTGTACAAAGATCGAAACGGCGATCAGCAGCAGCACAAAGGTTGGGAAGGTCGCCACCAACTCAACAAGGCGACTGATCGCGGTGTCCACCAAACCACCAAAATAGCCGGCCAACATACCGAGGAAGATGCCGATGGTGGACGAGAGCAGTGTGGCGAAAACCGCCGTGCCGAGAGAAACCCGCGAGGCGTAGAGCAGCCGGGTGAAGGTATCGCGCCCCAAATGGTCGGTGCCGAACAGGTGGAAACGCCCATCGGTAGCGGTGCTAAACGGGGTGAGGAAGCGTGCCTGAAGGTTCAGTTCGTCACGCTGGAAGGGCGCGATGACGGGTGCGAGGAGCGAAAAAGCGAGTAGCACGCCAAGCAAGATCAGGCTGGCGACCGCGAGTTTGTGCTTACGGAAGCGCCGCAGCACAATGACGGTCTGACTCGCCGAGGGCAGGGTGTTGCGCTCATCCGCAGGCACCGCCGTGGTGATCGTAGACATTGCCGCGTTCTCCTAGCTGAGCCTGATGCGCGGATCAACGACCGTGTAGAGAATATCGGTGATTAGAATGCCCACGAGCAGCAGCACCACCTGAATAATTAGCAGCGCCATCGCCACATTGTAGTCATTGCGACTGAGCGCGTCCACCAACAACCGCCCAAGCCCTGGCCAGTTGAAGACCGACTCGGTAATCAGTGCGCCCCCAAAGAGGGTGGCGAGGACGCCAGCCAACAGCGTGACGAAAGGAATGAGCGCGTTCCTCAGGGCATGCTTCAGAATGACCAGCCGCTCTTGCACACCCTTAGCCCGGGCGGTGCGGATATATTCCTGTTGGAGCACCTCGATCATACTACTGCGGATAAAGCGGCTCCAGCCGGCCAAACTGATAAAAGTCAGGACACCGCACGGCATCAGGAAGCGCAGCAAGCGGTCGAGGAACGAGCCAGCCGTAATCGTACCAAGCAGCGGCATGACATAA
>CAIRDL010000553.1 GCA_903877345.1 uncultured Oscillochloris sp.
ATCCGTGCCGCGTCGCCAGAAGAGAAAGGCGGCGGCCAGAAAGAACGTGGCGGTCACCAGGGTCTCGCTGCTAAAGATCCAGGCGGCGTAGGCGCTATGGCTGATCCCCCAACTGTCCAGCGCAGGCAGCAGCTGGATCGGAAGCACCAACCCACCGCCGGGGAACGGCGGCGCGGTCTGTTGGAGCGCCGCAAGGCGGGTCGGGATGCCAAGCAGCATCGTCAGCACCATTGCCGCCAAGCTGAACCAGGCGACCCGTGCGAGCAACAGGGTTCGCCCGTAAAGTTGTACCGACGGCGCTGGCGACTCTTCTGGTGGGAGCACGTGCGTAACCATTTGCCCGTATGAACGGCCCTGGCGTGAAGTATGGACCGTCGATCACCTTCTGTCTAAATCGCCGCTTCTGCAATCCTCCCGGCGGGTTCACGAAAGCCTCACCCATTGCTCCCATAACGCTCCCCACACCCTCACGCGCCCTAGCCACATAATGGGAGGCACCGCACTGCCAGCACATCCCATTGCAGCACTCCTGAGTTTGGAAAGGCGCTATGGACGATCTTCTTGGCCGCATAGTCATATTCATGTAATCTTATGCTGTAGACCTAGATATTTTTCTATCTATAATAAAAATCATCAGTCAATCATAATAAGTAGTAGGGTGTTGTGCTAGTTTTTTTGCCGCATTAGAACGCGGAGGAGCAAAAATAACTTCGCACTGCGCTGAATCCTCGACCACATCAGCGAGCCATCGGCGATTTTAACTAGCACAATACCCTAGTAATAAAAAGAATGACCTATCAAGGAGGATGTATGACCATCATTCGGATGGATGTCGAGCAGGCCGCGCTGACGGCTGATCAGATCCGCACCGCCTATGCTGAGTTTAAGGAAGCGTTTCGCCTCATCAGTGCCTCGGTAGAGCAGTTGGAAGCGGCATGGGAGGGTCAGGCCCAGCGCCAGTTTGTAAACACTTGGACGACTTGGCTGGCTGAGCTAACGGAGCGCATCAACACCCTTGAGCCGTTGGGGGTGGGGCTAGCCAAAGAGCGCGATGAGATGATCCGTGCTGATGCTGAGAGCCAGTTCGGCTAGGAGCAGCCTGATGAACAATCTGATCACGATGGATCTGGCTCAGGCCGAGCAAACGATTGCCGCCCTGCGCCAGCAACACGGGGAGCTTGAGCAGAGCATCAATGCGTTGGCTGCCAACATTGAGGAGACCCGCGCCGCCTGGCAGGGCGATGCCCAGGCGCGTTTTGGCGCTACTTGGGAGGAGTGGCTGCGCGGTATGCGCATGATCCTCACCACAATCACACCCCTCGCCGATGGCATCCAGCGCGAGAAAGAACAAATTGCGCAGGCCGCTGAGTCCGGCACCTACCGCTAGAGGAGGACCTCCAATGCCAGTCATTCGCCTCGACACTGACCAAGCCGCAACCACGCTCCAGGCCATGCGCGCCGCGCAACAGCAGCTCGGTGAGACACGCGACCGCCTCACCGCCTCGATCCAGCAACTCGACCCGACCTGGGAGAGTCGGGCGAAGCTTGGCTTTATGACCGCCTGGGAGGAGTGGCGCCAAGGCTTTGAGCGCACCCTGACCACGCTGGAGCCGATCATCATTGGCGTGCAGCGCGAGAAGGACGAGCTTGAGCAGGCTGACCAGAGCAGCAGTTACGCCTAATGAGGAGCCGACTATGAGCCAGATCGGCGCTGATGTCGCCCGCCTGCGTGCCAGCGCCCAGCTGATGCGCGCCACCGCCGACCAAGTTATTGACCGCTCCGGCACGCTGGTGCGCGAGATGGACGCCCTCGCCGCAGTTTGGACGGGCATCGCCCGCGACCGCTGCGGCATGATCTGGGGTACGGTCGTCCCGAACTTTCAGGTTGCCTCCGAGTTGCTACACGTCTACGCGGCGCAACTCGATAGCTATGCTGCCGCCCTAGAGGCCGAAGAGCGTCGGCGGAACGAGGGCGGTGGCTTCCTAAAGAAAGTATTCAAGGGTGCGATCAAAGGGCTGCGTGGCGTGGGTTCGGTCTTAGGCGATATTACCAAGGTCGTCGCATTCTTCACCCCCGCCGGGCCGCTGCTCGCAATCAGCGCGGCGCTCCAGCTCCCATCCCGCATTGCCGAGGGCGGGTTTCGCGGCGCGATCGGCGGGCTGGGCGGAGTCTTTGGCGAACAACTTGGCATTGGCAAGAACGTGCTTGAGCAGCTAACCGCTCAGGGCGTGCGTGTGCCCGAGGGCCAAGTCAGCCCCGGCGGCTATCACTATGGGGTTGCTACTTCGCTCTTTAATGCCCAGGGCAATGCCTGGACCAACCCCGACCTAATGACGATTGGCGCAGACGGGCGGGTCGAGCTGGGCCGCGTTAGCGCAAGCGGTGCCTTCGGTAACGAACTGATCGGTGGCTCTGGTAGTGCGGAGATTCGGGGGCCAAGCGCCGAGGGACACGCCGTACTGAGTTGGGATCCAAGCAACCCCTACGCCGTCGCCGAGGGTCGGGTCACATTGGGGAGCGTCTCAGTCAACGGCGAACTGCACAGCCCGTTGGGCGATCTGGTCGGCAGTGCGTCAGCCGAGGGGCCGTCGGCGCATGCCAGGGTCGCGATCACGCCTGGACAGATCGGCGGCGAGGTTGGGGTGTCGGCAGGTTCGGCGCAGGCTACAGTTGACACCAATCTCCTGGGTACGCATTGGGGCGCAGGTGTTGAGGTCGGTTTGAAGGCTGAGCTTGGCGTTGAGGTGGGTGAGCGCGTAGCCATAAAGCTGCCCTTCGTCTCGTTTGAAGCCAGCGGATCGCTCGCGAGTACCATTCCTGGCCTGCGCGAGGTTGGGCAGGTGGGCGAACAAGTGGGCGCAGTCGTCGCAGCCGGCGAGACGGTCGTCGGCACCGTGAAGGGTGCGTTTAAGCAGGTCAAGAAGTTTTTTTAGCCTCTAGCGCGAGGTCGCCGTGATCCAGATGATCCTTCACCGTAGCGAACTGTTGGTGCTGCTCGATGCGCTGCATGTCGGCGCGCTCGTTGGCTTGCCGCTTCAGCAGTTGCTGCCACCTTCACGCGAAGCGCACCAGGAGGCGCTGGTACAGGGACAGGAACGGTTGGCGCAACGCGGCCTGTTGCGCCGTGAGTCTGACGGCACCTGTAAGCTTGACGGTACGCTGCTCCTCATGGCCAGCGTACTGGCGTTCCCACAGCTCGTCGCCCTGACGACTCGGCGCGACCGCGCCGGTCATACATGGCACTGGCTACACCTTTACTCGGATGGGCTTGTCGTCGAGCACACGCAGCCCGACGGACAGCAGCATCAACTGGTAACGCTGCCGAGTCCCGCTGCCCTTACCGCTCGCCTGCTTGACCTTTGGCCCGCCCCACTTGGACAAGTCCCGGTAAGCTGTGTGCTCCCTGCCGAGGCTCTCGCCGCTCTTGTGGAGGCCCTCGACGCAGGGCGCGACGACGAGGCGCAGCAACTTGTGCAGCTTCATGATCTACCGCCCCCGGTTCGCGGGCTCCTCCTCAACACCCTGTCCAGCCGCCGCTTTAGCGGAAGCACCGCACTGCTGCGCTGCGCTGGCGAAACGGTGACCGATGCGCGCAACCCTGGCTTTATTGTGGGCGCTCAGGCCACTTGGCTTGTCGCGCCGACCTTCCCCGGTAGCTCATTGCTACGCCTAGAGTCGCTTACTGGCCCGCAACTTCAGCAGCAGTTGACGACCTGGATGCAGGCGCTCTACCCGCTCCAACGGGCTGCATGATCGCGCAGCTTGATCTGGCTGAACATGTGAATCGGCTGGGCGGCAACCCCCGCCTGTAGCACTGAAAGCACAACCCTATGCCCTTCCTCACCAGTAGCTTTGTTCAGAACGGCACGTTCACGCGTGTGCAAGAGATTGGACAGGGCGCTGGGACAGTGGTCTACCAAGCCTACTATAGCCCGCGCAACCGGTCGGTCGCGATTAAGGCGGTGGCACCGGGGCGCCCCGATAC
>CAIRDL010000554.1 GCA_903877345.1 uncultured Oscillochloris sp.
CTAGTACTCCAACCGAGCAAATTTGATGGGTAGAGGCGGCTCGCGAGCCGCCTCTACGGCCTTCGGACAACCCATCAGAATTACTCGGACGGGGTACTAGACGTTCTGTTGCACGACCGCGAGGGCGCGATGTCCTCGCGTCACCCAGAATCATTATCTGAAGATCTATAGATGGTCAAGCTGGATTGAAACGTACCTTACGCCAACCCCGGTCTACCGGAGGTCGCCCTGAATGGCGCGATAACTGTTGGTATACCAGCGCGTGATGGTGCGGTAGCGGTCGGCTTGACCAAAGAGCAGGTGATGCATAGCGCTGTTGGGGTCGTCGAGGCTGGTACCACCGAGTTGCTTATCGGCGGTGAAGAGATAAAGGGGCTGGTAAAGCGTAATGGCGGGTACCAGTTCGATCCAGCGCTGTTGGAAGGCGGCGTAATCGGCACTGCGGGCAGCCAACTCATTCTCAGTACGGGCGGCATCGAGCAGTTGGTCAAGCTGTGCATCGGCAAGGCCCGTCACATTCAGTGCGCCCTGGGCATGCCAAAAGCGGGAAGGGTCGGGGTCGGGGCCGAGGCTGGTCAAGCTGTGCAAAGCCACGGTGAAGGTGCCGGTGCGTAGGCGCTGTTCGAGAGCGGGGGCGGCGAGTGCGACGACGTTGATCTCGAGGCCCAAGGCTCGCCACTGACGGGCAACTTCATCAGCCACCGCACGGGGCAGTTCCGCGTCTTCGGTTAGTAATTCGAGCGTCAGAGGTTGATCGTTGCGCCGCAGCACGCCGTCAGCACCCGGCGCATAGCCCAGTTCAGTGAAAATGCGCGTGGCGGCGGCAGGATCGGCGGCGTACCACTGGAGTTCCGGGGCGTAGGCCCACGCACCAGGCAGAATTGGCGTGGCGAGCGGTGACGCCAAACCGCCAAGGATGCGCTCGATCAGCGCATCTTTGTTCACGCCGTGGGCGAGTGCCCGCCGCAACGGCTGTTCGGTAAGCGGGCCAGTCCGCGTGTTGAAGCTGAGGAGCGTGTAGGCATCAAGAGGAATGGCACTGCGCTGGAGATTGTTTGGCAGCGTAACTCCGGCGAGCTTGGAGTTTGCCAGGGTGCCGTAGGCCAGCACATCGCCACGGGTAAGGGCAGACTGGGCCGCTTCGGGGGCGGTAAAAAAGCGCAACTCCACACGGTCAAGGTAGGGTCGCCCGCCGAAATAGGCGGCATTAGCTTCGAGAACAGCCCGGTCGTCACGCATTTCAACCAAATGATAAGGGCCGGTGCCGATCAACTGGCGAGCGAAGGGGGCAGTCGCCCATTCTGACGGGGGCGTGCCGGTCAGCAAATGCGCTGGCACGATGGGGACACGGGCCGCGCTGAGAAACGGCGCGTAGGGCGCGGTCAGCGTGACCCGAAGCGTGTAATCGTCAATCTGATCAATCAGCGCGTCGGCCCAAACGGCGGCGAGTTGCGGTTCACCGGGTTGCTTGAGGCTTTGGAGGGTGCGTAGGGTAAAGCTAACATCAGCGGCGGTGACCGGCTGCCCATCGTGCCAACGCGCATCACGGCGCAGGGTGAAGCGATAGACGGTGCCAGTCTCGTCCACTTCATACGAAGCCGCGAGGGCGGGTTCGATCAGACCATCGGCCCCGACGCGCACCAAGCCATCGAAGAG
>CAIRDL010000555.1 GCA_903877345.1 uncultured Oscillochloris sp.
GGTCATCAGCGGGTTACACTGTATCCCGATGGTGGCCCACAACGAATTGATCGGCATCCTGCACTTCTGCAAGGCGAACGGCACCTTCACGCCAGAGCAGCAGCGTCTCGCACAGATGGTGGCCGATACGGTGGTGCTGGCGCTGGCGAACCTCAAGCTGCGGGAAACCTTGCGCCTGCAGTCTATCAGCGACGGACTCACGCAACTCTTCAACCGGCGCTACATGGAGCAGGTCTTGGTGCAGTTGGTAACGCAGGCCAAGCGCTTGCAGCACCCGTTGGCCCTGTTGATGCTTGACCTTGACCACTTCAAGCACTTCAACGATACCTACGGGCACGAGGCCGGTGATGCGATCTTGCGGCACATGGGGCAGTTGTTGCTGACCCATGTGCGGAAAGATGACGTCGCCTGCCGCTACGGTGGCGAGGAATTCGTGGTCATTCTGCCCACCGCCACGCTCGAGGTAGCGCTGCAACGGGCCGAGGATCTGCGGGCGAAGATTGCCGCCTCAATGCCGTTGCTCAACGGCACGGCGCTGGGGCCGATCAGCGCCTCGCTAGGCGTTGCGGTCTTCCCCATGCATGGCAGCACCAGCGAGGCGCTCTTCCGTGCGGCCGACGCAGCCCTGTACGCCGCCAAGGGTGCGGGCCGCAATCGGGTGAGCGTGGCCGAGCAGCATGAGAGCGCGGACTAGCACAGCGTCCGAGCTATTCTGACGGGTCGTACGGGCGGACCTCGTGGCCGCCCTTGTCCGGCCAACTCTTCAAATAAGTTCGGACGGGGTACCAGGGCATGGTTCAGCTTCACCGCTGAACCATACACCAGTCCTCTCTGGGTTGTGAAGAGGAGTCAAAGCTTCAGCCAACTGAAGCTCTGACTCCTCTTTACGTTTCCAAGGGGATTACTATCCGATCACTGCGTGATACATGATACGTGATGCGTGCGGCCCGGTCACGGATCACGCATCCCTGCGGAGGTACCATCACAGTGAAACTGGGGCTGCCTTCGACAAGCTCAGGCAGCGGTCGCATGCCAGGGCTGCCTGAGCTTGTTGAAGGCAGCGTTTTTCACAAAGATCACCAGCCAAAATGGTTGGATGTACCAGCCCGCAGACCAAGGTCTGAACTTGGTCTACAAATGCGCGAATGATGATCTAAAATCTGCCTCACTCAAGGGGCCGCGTGGGTGAGGCCACTCGCGGAGCGGGCGCGTTCGCATTGGTCGCCCGCGTCGCCGCGTCAACAAAGAGCTTAATCGTTTCAATCGGCAAGGGGAAGATGATCGTGCTGTTCTTCTCGACGGCGATCTCGGTTAAGGTCTGGAGGTAACGCAACTGTAGCGTCACCGGCTCGCGTGCCATGATGTCGGCGGCATTGGCGAGCACTTGACTGGCTTGAAATTCGCCCTCGGCGTGAATAAGCTTGGCCCGTTTCTCGCGCTCGGCTTCGGCTTGCTTCGCCATCGCCCGTTGCATGTTCTGCGGTAACTCCACATCTTTCACTTCAACAATCGTCACCTTGATGCCCCAGGGTTCGGTCTGCTCGTCAATGATCTGTTGAAGCTTCTGGTTGATTTTTTCGCGCTTGGCAAGCAGTTCGTCCAGCTCAACTTGGCCCACAACGGAGCGCAAGGTGGTCTGGGCGATCTGCATCGTGGCGCGGATGTAGTCCATCACTTTCGTCACTGCCCAGTTCGGGTTGAGCACCTGGAAGTAGAGCACCGCGTTGACTTTGATCGTCACATTGTCGAGGGTGATCACTTCTTGGGCGGGTACGTCCATCGTGATGACGCGGGTGTCAATCCGCACCATCCGCTCGAAGATGGGGACGACAAGGAAGAGGCCGGGGCCACGCGCACCCATCAAACGACCCAAACGGAAGATGACGCCACGCTCGTACTCGGGCACGATCTTGATCGAAGACAAAATGACCATTAGGGTCAAGAAGGCGAGCATCGCCAAACAGGCGAGCAGCAGCACACCACTACCATTCATGACTATGCTCCTCTAGTGTTGTAGGGGCGGCGCGCCCCGGCGCACCGCAACGCCAGCGGGATCATCAGCGGCGATACGGCGCACGGTCAGGCGCAGTTCGTAGACGCCAGTTACCCGCACCCATTCGCCCACTTCAACCGCGCCCTCTTCGCTGACCGCCCGCCAGAGCGCGCCTTCGACAAAAACCATGCCGTCAGGATCAAGCCGCTGCCGCACTTCGGCCAAGCGACCTACCAAACCCTCTTGGCCCGTCGCCACCGGGGTGTTGCGCGTTCGTAGCACCAAATAAATGCCGAGAGCGGCAAAGGCGGCGAGACCAACGGCGACGAGCAGCACCGCCCATAGCGCCACCGCGACGCCTGGAGCTTGCGCGCCATCAA
>CAIRDL010000556.1 GCA_903877345.1 uncultured Oscillochloris sp.
CCGCTAGGGTCGAGCGCATCACCGTTGACCAGAAGAGGCCAATCGTCGCGTAACAGACTGCCGTGACGGTTAGGCCAACCACGCCGATCAGCAACTCGGTGCCGCTGACTCCACCGAAGAGGAAGGCCAACCCGGCGATGGGCAAGGCGGCGATGATCAGCAGGAGCGCGAAGGCGAGGGCCGAGGTCAGTTTCCCCAGGGCAATCTGGAGCGGCGAGAGCAGCGTTGTGATCAGCAGATCGTAGCTCTGGCGCTCTTTTTCGCCCGAAACGGTACCCGCCGTCAGCGAGGGTGTGATCACACAGACTTGGACGAGGCTGGCCGTCATCACCGTGAGGAAGATCGCCTTGCCGATACTGCGCCCGGCCTCGGGGTTGTTGAGGCCATCCCGGAATGAACTCGCCGCCGCCGCATAAACTAGCAGGGTCACGGCGGCGATAATCGTCAGGTAGACGACTAAGATGGCTAGGGCGCGGTTGCCCCGAATGCGTCCGCGCAACTCACGCGCCAAGACAGGGTTGGCAAGAAAGTTCATGTTGGGCTCCTACGCAGCGTATTACGACAAGCTAAGACAAGGTTGCAGGTGTCGGGGTTCAGGTTGCAGGTCAAACGTACCAGAACGCCCTGCACAAACCGAAATTGTCAAGCAGCTACGAACCTGGTCTAAGGCATGCTTCAGAATCGGCGAGTTCAGCTTGACAGTTGAGCCCTACAACCACATGCGCTTTGCGGCTTTGCGGCTTTGCGTCAGATCGCTAGACTTGTAAAGCTGGATTGAACCATGCCTAAAACCCCAAAGCCTTGACCACTTTTTGCACGGGTGTTATGGTAGCGGCAGTTCATGCTCGATTATCAGTATACGTTGTTGTCAGCGAAGACATGGAGGCTCCCGATGAACCGGTTCTGCGCCCCCCTCGCCGGCCTGTTGGCCCTGCTGTTAGCCCTTGCTGGCTGTAATTCAGCCACGCCATCCGCCACGACCTCCGGCGGGGTAACGCCCACGCCCACCGGGGCCAAACCGTACATCCCGGTGATCTCAAAGGGCTTCCAGCACCAATTCTGGCAGGCCGTCAGAGTGGGAGCCGAGCGCGCCGCCACCGAGTTTAACGTCAGCATTACGTTTGAAGGCCCCGCCAATGAGGCGCAGGTTGACCGCCAGATTGAACTGCTCCAAACAGCACTCGACAAGCGACCTGCGGCGATCTGTTTGGCCGCCATTGACAGTCAAGCCTTGACGCCGCTGCTCGAACGGGCGCAGGCGGCGGGCATCCCCATCATCGGTTTCGACTCTGGAGTAGATAGCAACATCCCCGTCACGACCGCCGCGACCGACAATCTCGCCGCCGCGAGCCTCGCCGTCGATAAGTTGGCCGAGTTGATTGGCGGCACGGGCGAGGTGGCCGTTATCGCTCACGATGAGACCAGTCGCAGTGGCATTGACCGCCGCGACGGTTTTCTCAACCGGATGAAGACCAAGTATCCGCAGATCACCATTGTTGATGTGCAGTACGGTGGCGGCGACCATGCCAAATCAGCCGCCCTCGCCACTGCGATCATCCAGGCCCACCCCAATCTCAAGGGCTTGTTTGGCACTAACGAAGGCTCGAGCATCGGCATCATCAACGCACTGAAGACGCATACGGGCAAACTCGTCGTGGTCGGCTTCGACTCGGGCCAAGCGCAGACGGATGCGATCCGCAGCGGAGTTATGGCGGGCGCGATTACCCAAGACCCGATTGATATTGGCTATCGCTGTGTCGAGGCTGCCGTCAAGGCGATTAAGGGCGAAACCCTGCCTAAGACGATCAATACCAGCTTCCATTGGTACGACCAGACCAATATGGATTCTGCTACGATTAAGCCCCTGCTTTATTGATGCGTGATCCGTGATCGGTCAGGGTGCGGCCCGGTGACGGATCACGCATCACGGATCATTTGCATGAAAAAAAGTGGCCGCATTCGCGTGGGTAACGCGGTTGCGGCCACTCGCCTTGGATTGGTAGAGCGCCTGATCGGCGGCAGCGACGAACGCCACTTTCTGCTGCGACTCCGGGGTGAAGGTCGCCGCACCAATGCTGATCGTGATTGACACCTTCGCCCACGCTGCCGTCTCTACGGCCTTACGCAGGCGTTCGGCGACAGCCAACGCCTCCAGGTGATCGGTATTCGGTAGAATCATTGCGAACTCTTCGCCCCCATAGCGGGCTGCGAAATCAGCCTCGCGGGAGTTCTGTTGCAGAATTTCGGCAAGCGTGCGTAAGTAGTGATCGCCAACGGGATGCCCGAAGGTGTCATTAATCCGTTTGAAGTGGTCAATATCAATCAGCAGCAGCGAGAGCGGCGACGGAAGTTGGGCGACCAAGGCGATCTGAAAATCAAGCTGCGTTTCAAAAGCGCGCCGGTTTTTCAATTGGGTCAACCCGTCTATGGTAACCAAAGCCTCAAGGCGCGTATTGGCCTCCAACAGTTCCGCCTGCTTGGCCTCCAAGGTGACGCGAATCTCCTCTAGGGTGCGGTTGGCCTGATCCTTGAGCCGAATCGCCTCCTCTGCCGCTTTCTTCGCCCGCAGAATGTCATCTTCATACTGACTGCGCTGGTGCATTGGCATGAAGACACAATCGTAAACGAACTGCCCTTGGCGCTCGTGCCGCACCGCATTGGTCAGCACCGGCACCTGCGCCCCTTGTTTGGAGCGCAGGGCCAGGAAAATCTCTTCGGCTTTGCCGTGCATCGCAACAAGAGGGAGAAGATAGGTGTGAAAAAAGACACGTCCGGCAAGGGGTAAAAGCGTGTCTACATGCTGGCCGTGCAACTCGTGCCGTTCGTAAGCGAGCAAGGCCAACAGGGTCGCGTTCATCGCCAGAATGACGCCACCCTCAGTGAGAGCAAGAAAGCCACATGGGGCACGGTCCAGCATGTCGTCCAGTGGCTCCAAGCTGATTTGCGACGCTACTCAATTAGCGCGCACCTTGTCGAGATAGGTTTGGATCACCGCAATCGTCTCAGCGGGCGCACTCAGGTGCGGAAAATGCCCGGTCGCCTGCATACAAGCCAGGGTGCTGGTTGGCAGTTGACGGTGGAGATAATGGGCCACTTCGAGGGGCACGAACATATCATCAGCGGTTTGCATGATGAGGGACGGGATGTTCACCCGTGGCAAAACTTCGCGGTAGTCGGCCAGGAACGTCGCCGCCGCAAATTCATGCATGATGGCGTGGTCAGTCGCAATGAAACTTTGTTCAAGTTCATGGGCGAGTTCAGGTCGGTTCGCATTTTTCATGGCGGCAGGCGCAACAAAGTTCGCCCAACCCATGTAGTTCTTCTCCATCATATCGAGCAAGCCTGCGATGTCGGCAGATTCATACCCGCCCATGTAGTCTGGGGGATCATTAAAATAGCTTGGCGAAGCGCCAATGAGGATGAGGTGACGAAACCGTTTGGGGGCTTGGAAGGAGGCCAAGATGCCAATGATACTACTGACCGAATGCCCGACAAATACCACATCTTCCAGGGCTAAAGCGTTACAGATTTCAATGACATCCTGTGCATAGCCGCCCAGGGAACGGTAGCGTTCGGGCTTGTAGGCCCGCTGATCCGATTTGCCAGACCCCACATAGTCAAACAGTATGATCCGGTATTCGTCCTCGAAGGCTGGCGTCACCAAACGCCAGAAGCGCTGGTCACATCCGAAACCGTGAGCGAAAATGATAGGCTTCTCACCTTTACCGAGCGTAGTTACGTTGTTCCGTTCAAGAATGTCCTGAGTCATGAAAAACCTCCTTTGTTAGCGTTGGGCTGCATTGGTATGGCACGGAGCTAACTCACGTTCTTGGCTCTACTATACCATAGGCAAGATTGCAGGTTTCAGAGTGCAGCTTTGCCGCAGCAAGACGCGGGACGTTTGCTCAAATGGTAAAGGAGCTGCGAACGTTCAGCCCCTCGGCGCATCAGTGCGCCACCTGTGACGTGGCCCTATGTGTCCCTTGCACCCCGCACTTATAGGGCGCATACTGCACACCATAGTCTGCACAAGCGTATGTGTAAGGAAGACGATGCAAACAGGGCGCGCCCATCGCTGGTTTTATGGTTGGGTGGTTGTTGGCGTTACCGTCATGACGTTGCTTGTCTCAGCAGGTATGCGGGCCGCGCCTGGCGTGCTGATTGTCCCGCTTGAACAAGACACGGGGTGGAGCCGCACTCTGATTGCTTCGGCGGTTTCGGTGGGGCTGTTGCTCTTCGGCTTTGCTGGGCCACTGGCGGGGTGGCTCGTAGACCGCAGGGGGCCACGGGCCATAATGCTCGGTGGCCTCGTCCTGATGGTGCTGAGCATGGTTGCCAGTGCGCTGATGCGCGACCCTTGGCAGATGCTGCTCTTTTGGGGTGGGATAAGCGGCCTCGGGACGGGTCTTGTCGGTGCGGTGACGGGCACGGCGGTGGCGAACCGCTGGTTCTACGCCCGCCGTGGATTGGTCTTGGGCGTCTTTGGGGCTGCCTCGTCTGCCGGTCAACTGATTTTTCTGCCAACGATTGTCTGGATCGTCAGCCTCATCGGTTGGCGCGGGGCCAGTTATGTCCTCGCCGCCGTCGCTGCCGTGCTGCTGCCCCTAGTCTTCCTGCTGATGCGCGATGACCCCGCCGCCGTCGGTCAATTGCCCTTCGGCCTCACCAAAACGCCGCCCCCAACACCCCGCCCCGACGCACTAGCTGTGATGGCGCGGGCGGTCAGTACCCCGACCTTCTGGCTGCTCGCAGGCACTTTTTTTATCTGCGGGGCCACCTCGAACGGGCTGATCGGCACCCACTTGGTGCCGCACGCGGTTGACCTGGGTCTCACCCAAACCACTGCAGCCCAGGCGCTCGCCCTGATGGGGATGATGAACTTCATCGGCACCCTCGGTTCGGGCTGGCTCACTGACCGCTACGACCCGCGTAAGCTGTTGGCGATCTACTACGGGTTTCGGGGGCTGTCGCTCCTTTGGCTGCCGTTTGTGGATGATCCCCTCGGGTTGGCTTTTTTCGCTGTCCTCTTCGGGCTCGACTACATCGCCACTGTGCCGCCAACCTCGGCGCTGGTCGCCGATAATTTCGGGCGTCAGAACACGGGTACGGTCTTCGGTTGGGTTTTCTGCGCGCACCAGATTGGGGCAGCCCTGGCGGCGTGGCTTGGTGGACTTGTGCGTGAGTACACGGGCACCTACGGGCTGGCTTTCCTCGCCGCCGGACTCCTCGCCCTCATTGCCACGGCCCTTGCGCTTACTCTTGGGCGGGCACCGGCCCTTGTCGCTCAAGCGACTGCTGATTGATGGGGGATGGGGGATGGGGGATCGGGGATGGGGGATGGGGGATGGGGGATCGGGGATCGGGGCTGCACCCTGACCGATTACGCCTTACGCCTTACGCCTGCTTCAGAAGCGGTGGTTTCAGCTTGACAGTTGAAACCTGCAACCACATGCTTCTTGCGGCTTTGCGGCTTTGCGGCTTTGCGTCAGATCGCTAAACTGTAAAGCTCAACCATGCCTTATGCCTTACGCCGCAACAGCACCCCGCCCGCCACGACACTACCCACGGCGACACCGCTCCAGGTTGCCCCGACAAGCCACGCCGCCCATGCGGGCAACGGCAGAAGCGGCAGGTACGCCCACCAGAAGTCCCAAAGCGCCACCCGTGGGTCGCCCAAATGCCGCCGCAAGGCAGCCGTCGCGAGGGGTGCCGGGTCGGCGGGTAGGCGATCACCGATGAGGCGGAGGGCTTGGCCGTCCGCCTCGGCTGTCACGGCGCTGAGGTAGACGCCCAGTTCGCCCGCCCGGTCAAGCCCCGCCGCCGCCGGTCGCCAAGCGGGGGCGGTCAGGCGTACCTCGGCAGGGCCGGGCGGCAGCAACAGCCGGTAGACGCGCCCCGGACAGGCTGGCCCGTTGGCGACGACCGCCTCGCCTACGCGCATCGTCAGCGCGGTTGGCCCTGTGGCGACGTAGCAACTGTTCGCCGCCACGGTGAGTTTTGCGCTGCCTTTGGTGGGGCGCACGACGATCCGCGCCTCTGGTAGCGTCCAGCGGGGCAGCAGCGCGTCGCCGGAGCCTTCACTTGGGGCAAAGCCACGCGCCAATACGACGCGCCCCGTGCCCCATTCCCACGCATAAGCGCGCCCCATGCGTTCGTAGGCCAGCCCCAGGTGCGCCAAGATCTGCGAGGAGGTTTGCGCTTCACGCAGGCATTGGTTCAGGTTGATGCTGAGCGCCCCGAGTTGCACTGGCACGGTCAGGACGACCAAGACGACGCTTGCGATCTTCAACCAAACGCGCTGACGGGCGGTGGTAGGCGCAAGCGCCGCCAAGGGCAGGCAGAGAAAGGGCAGGACGGTGTTGAGAAAGCGCGGCCCCCAAGCTCCGCCGCCGTCCCAAGCGAACCACGTGGCGTAGAACAGCACTTGACTGAGCGCCATTGCCCCGCAG
>CAIRDL010000557.1 GCA_903877345.1 uncultured Oscillochloris sp.
TCGCTAGATTATCATGTGGCAGCCTGAACCGTGTCTACGGCATGTTTCAGAAGCGGCCATTTCAGCTTGACAGTTGAACCCTGCAACCACATGCTTTTTGTGGCTTTGCGGCTTTGCGGCTTTGCGTGAGCTTGTTAGACTGTCAAGTGCATTTGAAACATGCCTACGCTCGCATCGCTATTCGGCGTCTCGCCGCTGTTGGCGCAGGATCTCGCTGACGCGAGCGAACTGCACGTCGTGGTCGGGCACCGCCGCGCTACTCGCCAGTTCATCGGCGGCGCGTTGGGCCGCATCGGCAACCGGCGCACCCCAAGTTGTCTTTGTCGCATCGGTTTCCGCCATTGCGTGTAGCACAGGCACCGCGTCGAGGACGTGCAGATCCACCAAGGCGCGGCATGCCTCGTAGCGCACATCGGAGGCGGGATGCTGCAGGGCGGTGACAAGCGGGTGGTACGCCCGTGGATCGCCAATCTTGCCCAAAGCGCGGGCCGCTCGCGCCGCCACGCGTGGGTCGGTGTCGGTTAAGCCGACGAGGAGTTGGTTCAGAGCGCGGGCTTCCCCCACGACGCCCAACACCCGCAACGCCTCGATGCGTAGCGTCTGGTCGGTGCCTTCAGCCAAGGCGAGCAACGTGGGCAGAGCGGGCGCACCAATCACGCCCAACACCCACGCCACGCGCTTGCGAATCTCCGAGTTGGGTGACTCAAGCAGGCGGGTCAACGGGGCGACGGCTGGCTCGCCCAACACGCCCAGCGCGAACGAAGCCTGGGTACGCAGCGACTCGTCACTCCCACACAGGTCGGTGATCAAGGCCGCGATGACATCGGGTGTTGCGTTCATGGCCTGCTCTAGCCCCCTTGTCTTCCGATGGCTTGGAACACTTCGCGCACCCCACGCAGGCGCGTCTGGAGCAACGCCGCCGCCCGGTCGCTGGAGAGCGTACAGTTGCGGGGGCGGCGGGTAAGACTGGCCGCACTCAGTCCGGCGGGAATACCTGCCGGGTCTACGCCGTACCTTTGGGCGATCAGCACGCCAAAGGTATAGCGACTCACTCGTTCGGCCCCGGCGAGATGGAGTACACTGCGATAGGGTATGCCACCCAGTTCGAGCAGTGCGGCAGCCAGATCTTCCACATAAACTGGGCAACGGTACTCATCGGTGAACAACTGCGTCGCCACTCGTCCAGCAGCTACATCAAGGGCGAAGCGCGAAAGCTTATCCAGCGGCGCAAACCCGTAGATTAGCGAGGTGCGAACAATCGTCGCGGCGGGGTGCGCGGCGGCAACGAGCGCCTCGGCGCGGGCTTTGGCTTCCCCATAAAGTGTGATCGGCGCAGGCGGGTCGGCCTCAGTATACGCGCCTTCACGTTCCCCATCAAAAATAACATCACTCGACAAATGAATGAGCCGCGCTCCAACCGCAGCAGCGGCGCGGGCGACATTCCCAGCCCCTTCAGCCGTAACTGGCAACACGTCGGGGCCAGTTTGCAGATACGCCGTATGGATGATGAGGTCGGGACGGCACTGATTGAACTGCGCTGCGACGGCTTGCGGGTCGCGCACATCAAGCACGGCCCACGTCGCCCCAGCGGTAGCGGGCGGCGTCTGGCTGAAACAACTCGCAAAAACCGTGTACCCCGCCGCGAGCGCTTGGCGCACCAAAACCGTACCCAAATAGCCAGTGCCACCAGTGATAAAGATGCGGCTCATGGCGTGGGTGGCTCCTCGGCATCTAGAAGCACCAAGGCAGCTTTTGCGGCAACCTTCGCGGCGGCTTGCTTACTGGGGCCACGCCCGACACCCAAGGTACGTTCACCGACCAACACCTCCAGCGTAAACTCGCGCTGATGATCCGGGCCCTGAACCTCACGGGTGCGATACACCGGCGTCTGGTTATAGCGCGCTTGGGCTTGCATCTGGAGGCGTGTGCGGTAGTCAATTTCGGTTGTACCGCTGAAGATCGCCGCAATCTGCCGTTCCAGGAAGGGAAAAACAAAAGCCCGGGTCGCCGCCAGATCCTGATCAAGATAGATTGCGCCGAGGACAGCCTCAAACACATCGGCAAGCAGCGGGGCGCGATTGCGGGCGACGGCAGTATCCTCGCCCCGACTAATCCGAATGTACGCCCCGAGGTCAAGACTGCGGGCGAAATCGGCCAGCGTGCTAGTTTTCACCAAAGCGGCGCGCAAAGCCGTCAGATCGCCCTCGCTGTAGTTCGGGTAGCGGGTGTAGAGCCACGCGGCGGTGATGAAGTTCAGCACGGCATCGCCCAGAAACTCGAGTCGCTCGTTTGCCGTTAAGCCGGGGAGGCGTTCGGGGTGTTCGTGAATGAACGAGCGATGGACAAACGCACTTTGGAGCAGCCGCTCATCGTTGAACGGCACCCCAATTAGTTCTTCAAGCCTGCTTGTCATGCGTACTGCGTAAGGCGTGATGCGTGACCGGGCCGCACCCTGACGGATCCCTCATCCCCCATCCCCCATCCTACTCGCTAAAGCGCCGCAGGATCACGCA
>CAIRDL010000558.1 GCA_903877345.1 uncultured Oscillochloris sp.
GGCTACGACTATAAATGGCACACCATCCCGGCTCTCGCCCGTAACTTGGCTACCTCGCCACTCTACGCCTTTCACTACCTCGCCCGTTGGCAGCGCCGCGAAGGTCTCGACAGTCTGACCAGCCAAAAGGCTGCGATCTATCTCGATTTCATCCGCTACCTTGACCCCAAAGGAGAGTCTATGACCCACGCTTATCGCCTGACGGAACTGTACCGCCAGTTCTATCGCGCCGAGAAACTCAACAGCAACGCGATCTTGCGCCCCATCTCGGTGGCCGCAAAAGCGCTGCTAGAGGCCGACCCGCGCCTGTTTGCTGATGATCAGGCGCTGATTGAGGTGGTGCGCGGTCGGCTACGCGCCTTTGTCGAGAATGTCGCCAAGAATCGGGCTGATGGGCGCTTGCCCAAAAGCAGTACCCATGAGGATCGTGACAAGGCGGTTCTCGACTTCAGCACCTACCTCGTTCACACGGTCTTTCGCGAGGCTTTCGGCGGCGACCGGGCGGCGATTCGTGGCAAGCAACTCAACCTGCTGAAGAACGCCTGCGAGGCCATCTACCTAGATGCGTGGCGCAAAGAGAAGGCACAGAACAACGAGAGTCCAGAGGATGATGAGCCGCACGAGCCGGAGGGACAGTCTACGCTAGAATTCTAGCTCGCAAACAACCTGAACCAAGCAGAGGAGACCTGACTTTATGTTGAACCCGAAGCACTTCCCGACTGCCGTGCCACCCCGTCCGATGGGCAACTACGCGCACATCATTCTGCTCCGTGAGACGGACTCCTACGCGCTCTTCCAGACCGACGGCGAACTCAACACGGCCCGCGTGCGCGCTGGCCTGACCGAAAAGGAGTTGATGACGCGCCTGACCATCTTCAAGCGGAAGCAGACCACGCCCGAACGGTTGGTGGGCCGCGAACTGCTGCGCCGCCACGAAATTATTAGCGGCGAGGCGTATGACGAGAAAGCCAAGGCGCCGGTAGACAAGGCCGGGCACCCGATTTGTGACTATAACGTGCGCTTCTGCATGCAGTGCCCCGACTGTATCACCTACGGCTTCGCAATTGGCGACAGTGGCGCAGAGAAAGCGAAAGTGTTCAGTGATACGGCCTACAGCGTTACCGCCTACGATACCAGCCACGAGTCCTTCACGCTCAACGCGCCCTACGAAAGTGGCAGCATGAGCCGCGAGGGAATTGTCACCAGCCGTATCAATGAGCAAGATCACGTTCGCCCGCAGACCCTCTTTCCAGCGATTATCACCACCCGTGACCTGACCAGTGCGCTCTTTTTCTATGTGCTGAACAATGTGCTACGCACCCGGCGCTATGGTGCTCAGACCACGCGCACCGGCACCATGACGAACCATCTGGTGGCGATTGTGTTAGCCGATGGCGAGGTTTGCTCGAATCTACGCTTGACTCAGGCGCTCTTTGACACCCTCAAGCAGCAGGATGCCATCGCTCCGGCACAGCCCATTGACCCACAGACTGCATTGAGCGCGCTGAGTGAGCTGTTGCCCACTTTGCTTGAGACTCAAGGCGGGGCACAGATCAGCCAATTGCTACGCGGCCCTGAACTCGCAGGCTTCCTGGCTGATTTGCCAATGCGTAAGAGCGAGGCGGGGATGCATGCACTAATCACGGCAGCGACCCGCGACAGCAATGCGTATCATCAGGCATATGTCCAGAAGAAGGGCAAGAAGTAGGAGCGGGCCATGCAGCTTTACGCCTGCCATCTGACACTTCAGGAGCCGCTCTTCTTTGCCACGCGAGAGGTTGGGCGGCTCTATGAAACTGGGCGCTATCTCCACAATTACGCCTTGACCTACGCGCTGGGGTTGGTACACGCTCCCTACTTCAATGCAGTTCAGGTACCACGTTATGCCGATGAACTTCAGCCGTTGAACCGCCAACAGTGTTATGTTACGCCAGCGAAGCCGCTTGAGGTGAGCTTTCAACTGGCAACGATGAAGTATGGCGAAGAGGTAACGCGCACCGAGATGCTACCGGGGCGGCTTAACACACCGAGCTTTGGGCGGCTAAAAGAACTCGCGCCCGAATCAACCTTCCGCTTTTACGTGCTCAGCGCGGCCCCATTGAAGCTGCCGCACTGGATCAGATTGGGCAAATGGCACAGCAAAACCCTGGTCGAGGTTACAGAACTGGAGGTCAAAGAGCGGGCGGGCGATTACACTGCCGCCTGTCCGCTCAACCCACTTGACGTACCGGCGGGCGTATTACGCGCCTTCGACATCATCTCAATGCCGCCCGCGAGCCTCGTCGCCAATGCGCGCTGTCATGGGGCACACTACGCCCTTGAGGGCGGACTTGGGCTGCCGGTGGGGATGAAGTACAACGTGATGCGTGATGCGTGATGCGTGATACGTGATACGTGATACGTGAGGCGTGAGGCGTGATGCGTGATCCGTGATACGTGAGGCGTGAGGCGTGATGCGTGATCCGTGATCCGTGATGCGTGAGGCGTGATCCGTGAGGCGTGATCCGTGATCCGTGAGGCGTGAGGCGTGAGGCGTGATACGTGATCCGTGATCCGTGATCCGTGAGGCGTGAGGCGTGAGGCGTGAGGCGTGATCCGTGAGGCGTGATCCGTGATCGGTCAGAATGCGACCCGGTCACGCCTCACGCCTCATTTGCACGACCCGGATGATTAAGAATTTTTGCTGCCCTAGTAATGGAAGCGCGCCACTTCCCTGCCCTTGGCATCGCGCAGAATCGCGGTGTCACCCTCGTTGTTCCACACCGCCTGCTTTTGCCCCCAGTACAAGTTGCTGGCATCATTGCGCCCCGCCTTCGTCCACAACCGCACCTCAGCCCCGGCAGCCAACGTGAAGGCGGGGTACGTATAGACGTGGTTCGCTGCGTCTCGCAACGTCCAGCCCGTCAGCGTCGCTGGGCTGCCGCCGCCGTTCCGCAATGGGACATACTCACCCACGAGGTCGTCCCCCGGCGGGTTGTATACGATGTACGGAATCGTGATCTGCGCCGGGGTTGCAACCGCTGACGGGACGGGCGTAGTGGTTGGAACAGGCGGCGCGGTGGGCTTGATGGGCGTGGGTTCTGCCGCCCCGCAGCCCGCCCCCAACAGCGCCGTGCGTACCGACGCGGGCACCGCCGTTAGGAATTGGAGGCCCGTTCGCTCCTCCAGACAGCGCACCGTCGTCGTGTACGTTGTCCAGAGTTGGTCGCGCACCGCTGCGCTGTTCGGCATCCACACTGCGATCAGCGTGGTCTGTGCGGTGATGCGGGCTACGTCGTTGCCCGTGGCGGCGGGCAGCACGACGATGAGCTTCCACGTCGCGGCGGGGACGCTCAACTTGCCCCCGGCGAGCGTGCTTTGACTACCCGTGCCGCCTGCAAGGAGGTAGAGTTCGTTGCTCTGCGTCACGAGGTCGCGGGCGTAGGACTCGAGCTTTTCCCACGGCCCTTGGTTACTGGCGGGCGCTTGGGGCAACACATTCGTCAGGATGAAAGTCGCTTCGTTCGCTTCCTCGCTGGCGGTGCGGTCGCCGGATGGGGTCATATGACCCCGGTCGTAGCCGCTGTTGGCGTAATCGTTGTGCGTCACCCGATACCAACCTGCGGGCAGTGTGTTGTCGGTGATGAACGCGCCACTGTAGCGCGTCGTCGTGCCCAAGTCTGCCGCCGCCAAATGCCAACTCACCCATGTGGGAATGCCTCGGTCGCGGCTGTAGCTCAAGGCGTATTGGTCGCGGACGATCAGGTAGTTGTTCGGTTGCCCCGGATCAGCAGTTGCGCCGCTGGGATTGCCGAGGGCGAGCTGCTCACTGGTGGACGCGACCGGGGTTGCGACGGGTGCGACCGGGGTTGCGGCGGGCACGGTGGACGCAACGGGTGCGACCGGGGTTGCAGTGGGCGCGGTGGAGGCAGTATCCAGCTTCAACAGCGTCATGCTTAGCCAACCGACGGTGCCCTTCGGTACTCGCGCCGGATCACACGCTGCCGCGAGGGCCGTGAGGGTGCCGTAAGCCCACGTCGTTTGCCCCACCACGCTCGTGCGGGTGATGCTCATGCGGTCGCCGGGGCAAACTTGGCCGATCACGGTCTGGGGGGCGATCCGTGGTTCTCTACGCAGATTCCCACCGTGGATGATGGTCGCTGTGCGGTCGGCAGCGATCACCGGCAGCGGGGCAAGCGGGAGTGCAAGTATGACCAAGGCGAGGATAAAGAGCAGGCGAGTGGGCATTGTTCAGACCTTTCTAGGGGGTTATGTAGTCCGTCAACGAAGTTTGCTTGCAAAAGCGTTGGCTTCGACAAGCTCAGCCAACGGACGCTGGCTGAGCTTGTCGAAGCCAGCATGGATAGCCGAAGACTTCGTTGCCAGACTATTGGGCGTGAACCAAAACTGTTAAAGTGTCCCCCAATCTTTTCCAAGCGCTACATTAGCGGTAGCAGTTTACCTCATTCTAGCGCGGTTGCTGTAGGGTTTTAGTTTGTAGATTTGCCGTAAGGGAAGTGGATCTTCTTAATTGTCCCGTCGTGATGTGTGATGCGTGATCCGTGATCGCTCAAGGTGTGGCCTGGTCACGGTTCACGCATCACGGATCACAGGGCGACCGGAACGGTTTAGATTTTCTGCTTCCCTAACAGGTTGGGTGGCCTGGGAGCGAGGGCGTCTCGCCCTCATTGTTGTGGAGTGTAGGCAAACGATGGCTTCCATGCACGACTGCATACATCGGAACGAGCCGCCAAAACATCGGAACGGGACGCCAAAACGTCGCAACGGGACGCCAAAACGTCGCAACGGGACGCCAAAACGTCGCAACGGGACGCCAAAACGTCGCAACGGGACGCCAAAACGTCGCAACGGGACGCCAAAACGTCGCA
>CAIRDL010000559.1 GCA_903877345.1 uncultured Oscillochloris sp.
CAGACGCGCCGACCAAAGCCTACAAGCTGGTCGTCACCGTGACCTACGAGGCACCCAACGGTCAACCGGCCCCGACCTTTCCGGCCTGCTTCGTGCTCGGCACAACCCTGACCTACCGTGCGCCCACCACCGCTGCCGTCACGCAGACCGACTGTGTGGAAGGCCCGGAGCTTCAGTTCTATATCGTCGCGTAGGCATAGACATCGAGGGGCGGCGAGGACGCGAGGGGACGGTGCCACGCCGCCTCTCGTTCTCGCCGCCCCCCGAAGGTCGTGTTGCTGATGCTACCAACCGCACGCATGAACAACAGCGGGGCACCGTCAGCAAATAGGGAGCGCGTCTGTGACGGGGCATTCGCACCGTTACGGTTTCCCCGAAATCCATTGGCTCCTGCATGGCCTGCTCGATCAGCGCCGCGATCTGGGTGCAGCCCTGTACGCGGGCGCATGCGAGGGGTCGTGTCCGTGTGGTGTAATTTATAGCTGTCAAGTCGTCATTTTTCTAGTTTCAAAACCGACATCGTTTTCGGTCAAAAAATGGACGTTTCGTGTTTGGATGCACGAGGAGCAGGGGTTCCCTCGGCGAGCAGGTCTGCCGCAATGGCCGCCAAACGTGCCTGCGTCACGGTGGCGGAACGGCCCAGGTAGTGTTTGCGGAGCTTTGCCCCCACCCGCCGATACACCGTCCAATACCACCCGCCACGGGCGCGCCGCTCTTTCCGCACGGTCATCACCCCGACGATATACCCGCAGCGCGAGTCGTAGATGGGATACGCGAACCGTGTGGTCGTTGCGGCCTCCAGCCAGGCAAACCAAGCCGGACTATCCAAGCGAATCTCCGGCGCACACCCCGTCGGATCGGGGAGCCAACGGTCATACACACATGGCGTGGTTTGTCCCATGTATCACCCCCCTTCTCGCGGCGAAATGTTACCCAACATTCCGCCCGTCGGTGGCCCCGCACGCCCCGGCTCAGACAGCGGCGCTCCTGCTGGTGTCAGCACCACCGGGGCTTTCCCGCGCAAGCGATACGATGCCCCCCGCAGGTAGAAGACCTCCCCGTGCGCTAACAGCCGATCCAAGAGCGCCATCATCAGCGCCGTGTCGCCCCCGCCCACCTCGCCCCACGCCGTCAAGCTCTTGTTCGAGGTAATCACGGTGGCTCCCCGCTCATGCCGTCCGCTCACCAACTCGTACAACACTGGCCCAAGCAGGGGGTCACTGGGCAGGTAGCCGAACTCGTCCAGAATGAGCAGATGGCAGCGCAGCAGCGGCTGGAGCACCGCCGCGACCGCTGCCCGGTTTGGGGCCGCCAGTACCTGGTTCGCCAACTGTTGCGTGGTCAGAAAGCGCACGCGGTAGCCCAATTGCACCATCCGGGTACCCACCGCGATCGCTAAATGCGTTTTCCCAAGGCCGCTTGGCCCAATGAGGATGAGTCCACCCGCATGTTCCACAAACGCGCTGTCGAAATAGCGCATCATCACCGCCCGCTTCAGCTCTGGGCGGGCCTGCCAATCGAACTGCTCCAACGTCGCCGCGTAGGGGAACCCGGCCTGCTTCACGGCCCGCCGGATCTGGTTCTCGTGGCGACCGAGCACCTCTTCGGCCAGCAGTTCATCGAGAAACTCGCCGTACCCCAATTGGTGCATTTCCGCCTGGGCGATGGCGCTTGCCACCACCTCCCGCAGCCGTCCCAGTTTGCGTTGGGTTAGCTTCTGCTTAATGGATGCGATGACGCTCATACCCCACCGCCGACGAGGACAGCGCGGTTGGACACATACTGCTCGTACTGCGCGAGGGCGCGCTCTACGTCCGGCTGCGGTACTTGATGCACGACCGGTAGCCGCTCGGTGAGATCGGCGCGGGCGGGCCGTCGCAGCGGCGGTTGGGCCAAGATCGCTTGCACATACTCGGCCCCAAACGTCTGCTGGTCGTGCGCCAATTCCAGCGCGGCCAGGAACTCGGCCACGCCCACCTGCTGCGCCACCTGGTACAGCGCCAGCATCTGCGGCTCCATGTCCGCATAGCGTTTCCGGCAGAGCTGGCTGATATAGTCGGCAGCCAACGGGTTCAATTGCACCAGCCAGTCGCGGTAAGCCATCACCCGGGCGCGAGGCTTGTGAGCAAAAAACGCTTCGTAATGCTCAGGAATGACCACACGGGCGTTGCGCCCGAAGTGGCGCGGATGGGTTGCGACGAGGGTCGCGCCCGCGTAGAGGGCGATCCGGGTCAGGTGCAGGCGCGCGGTCAGCAACTGCCCGACGAGGTGGGCGGGTACCGAGTAGTGGTTCGTGGCAATCGCGACGAGGCTTTCGCGTGAGACTTTGACGGTATCGCAAAACCCATAGTCGGCAGCGACCGCCGGCAACGGGCCAAACTTCGCATGCTCGGTGGACAACCGCTCGACGGGGGGGCATGCGGTCGCATCCGACGGGCGCTCGGTATTCACCCGTTGGAGCCATTGGTCGCATTCCTGAGCCAAATGAGCGTCATCGTGGAAGGTACGCCCAATCAAGAAGTTTTGCTTGACGAACGTGACGAGACGTTCGACCGCGCCCTTCTGATTGCCCGCCGCTGGCGTACAGGCATCAGGGAGAAAGCGAAACTCGGCGGCGCACGCGGCGAAAGCCGGGTGCCAAAGCGGCTGGTAGTTCGTGTCCCGCCCCAGGATGACGGTCTTCATATTGTCGGTGGTGACCACCCAGGGCACCCCGTCGAGGGCGACGAAGACGGCGATGAGACAACGCAGGAGGGTTTCCTCACGCATCTCGGTAGTGAAGCGCACGGCCATCCAACGGCTGTACTTGAGACGCGCAGCAAAGAAGTAGCGGGTCTGTCCCACGAGGTTCGGACGGGTGAACGGGAACTGGCGCACCTCCCCCCAATCAATCTGGAGCAACTCGCCGGGGAGGCCATCAAAACGCACCGGAATCTGGCCGGGGACACCGCCTTTGCGCGCCCGTTTGAGCGGGCGTACGTAGTTGTAGAACGTCGCCGTGCTGCCGGTGTAGGGGTGGTCAGGGTGCTGGCGCGCCTCCTCGATCATCCGTTGGACGGTCCACTGCTGATTGAGCCAGGTCTCAATTGCGGGGGCAAAGACGTCCACCTGACTGGTGCGTTGGCGTGGGGCCACCTGCTGGTCAACCGGCTCACGCAAGACTCGCCCAATGGTCTCGCGGTGGTAGCCCAGCTTGTCAGCGATCTCGGTCGCACTCCAGCCCTTGAGGTGGAGGTAGTACATCGTCGAACGATCCATGAAGGTGAGCATCCTTGTTCGCGTCCTTCGGTGTCATCACGCATCCCAGCCAGCGATGGTAGCTGATGAACGGAATGACCCCAAAGGGTGGCGATGGGATGTCGGTTTCTAAACTAGAAAAATGTCGATTTCCTAACTATATTTTACAGAGATCGCACAGGCAGCAACTTTCTGACGCAAACAGAAGTGCGCTGACCATACGATCCTACGCGCACTGAGCGACAGATGACGACGCTTGTAGCGGCAACAGCGTGCTGAACAATTCTACCAAGAGGTTAAAGAAATCCTCTGGATCGAGGCTGGCCTCCAAGTCATTGAGGATGCGGTTGACCGTGGGGAGATCACCATCGCGTAGTGCTTGGCGTAGGGCAACAATGCGGCGGAGCGTGTCCATCGTATCCTCCGGGGCGTTTTCGCGGTTGGCCTAAAGATGTGCCGCAGGACGTGGGGAGAAGATACGGCGGTTCATAAGGATTGCCAAACGTGCGAGCAAATGGCACCAGGTCTACGGGTACGAGGATGACGATGACAGGTGCGTACAGCAACGTCATTATGGAAAGCACCGACCGTCTTTGATCGGAACCATAGCCGCACTCAGTGCGGCCCACTGCACGCAGCGTTAGCATTGGCGCAACGCCCGACACTGCGAGTGCGCCACGAAAGAGCAGCATGAATCAACAGACCCTGCCCCCACAGCGAGTCGTCTTCTTCGGCGACTCGCGGGCCGACTGGTGGATCCCCCCGACGATTCCTGGCGTTCAGTGGCTCAACCGAGGCGTGCCGGGAGCATCGGCGGGCTACCTGCTCCAGCGCTTCACGGCCCTCGTGGCACCGCTGCGCCCGGATCGGGTCGTGGTGCAAATGGGCGTCAACGACCTCGTAGAGCTGACGATGGGACACCACGGGCGGGCGCAGATCGTCGCAATGACGGGCCGGACGATTGCGGCCGTGGTTGCCAACGCACGTGACCTGGGCGCACGGGTGGTGCTAACCACCATCTTCCCGCTCGCCCACGGTGCCGTGCCAGACGTAGCGGTACAACGGGCCATTGCCGAGGTCAACCGTGACCTGCTTGGCCGCGCCATGGAAGGGGTGGCGGTGCTGGATAGTGCTGCGGTGCTTGTCGGGCCGGATGGCTACGTGCGCGATGTCTACGCCGCCGATGAGTTGCACCTAAGCGCGGCAGGCTATGCGGCGCTCAACGTGGCGTTGGTGCCGTTGCTTGGCGAAGGGACACGGACTTCCCTGCCACGGCGTGGCAACGATGGCTTAGGACAAAGCTGAGGCATCGTGATCCTCGGTCAAGCAAGGCACCCAGGCAGGAGCCGAAGACGCGCCAGCCGAACCTTTGGTGGGGGGGGCGCGTCGAAGCTACTCGTATGGTTCCATCTGGCGCGGTAGGGTAGATCGGGAACGATTGGTGCCGCTGTTCACACTGGCTCTGGGGTAGTACGCTGCCCATCATTGGCGCTGAGATCCGCCACCTCGGACGAACCGCCCGTCAGCACTTCCCGGGTTTCTAGCCGGGCCAGTTCGGCGCGGGCCTCGGTCAACTCGCGGCGCATGCCCAGGCGCTCGA
>CAIRDL010000560.1 GCA_903877345.1 uncultured Oscillochloris sp.
CGTCACGTTGACCGAGCCGGTCGGCGTGGCCCTCACGGCGGACGGTTCGCGTGGCGTGGTGGTTGATCGGGCCAATGGAACGCTGACGCTGCTTGATGTTGAAGGCGAAACGGGCGAAGAACTTGGCGCAGTTGAAGAAAGCCCCGTGCCGAATGCGCCGCGCCTGAACGGGCCAGAGAGCGTGGCAGTCAGCCGTGATGGGCGGTTGGCGCTCATCGCCGACACCGTCAATCAAACCATCGAACGGCTCGATCTGCACACCGGCACGACCACCATCATCGCGGGCAGTCCGGGCGTCTTTGGCAGTAGCGACGGCGTTGGCAGTGCAGCGTTGTTCGCCTATCCCGCAGGCATCGCCCTAAGCACTGACGGCACCCTGGCGGTGATTGCCGACCGTGACAACCACACCATTCGCCTGCTTGACCCGAGCAGCGGGGCCGTGACAACCTTGGCGGGCGCGGCGGGCGTGGCAGGCGCGCAAGACGGCATTGGGGTTGAGGCGCTTTTCACCATGCCGCACGCCGTGGCCCTAAGCGACGACAAGACCACGGTGTTCGTCGCCGACAGCTTCAACCACGCCATTCGCCAGATTGAGGTAGCAACGGGCAGAGTGACGACCTTAGCCGGCAGCCTGGGGGTGAGTGGCAGCAGCGATGGGGTTGGCAGCGCGGCGAATTTCACCCAACCGACGGGCCTTGCCCTCTGCACTGACGGCGGGTACCTGCTGGTTGCCGACACGGGCAACCACACCATCCGCAAACTAACCCTTGCGACGGGCACCGTCGCCACGCTTGCCGGACAAGCTGGCCTTCCGGGCAACAGCGACGGGGTTGGCGCGGCGGCGCGCTTTAATGGCCCGCGTGGATTGGCGCTCGACAGCGCGTGTACGCAGGCGGTCGTGGCGGATAGTTACAGCCACACCATCCGCTTCATTGATATGGCGACGGGTACGGTGACAACGGGGCTCGGTACGGCGGGCTATTTCGGTAGTGCCGATGGTCGGGGCACCGCTGTGCGCTTTGACACGCCGACCGGCGTTGCAATGACGGCGAACGGCAAGTTGGTGTTGATCGCTGACACGGGCAACGCAGCGATTCGTTACGTCGGCAGCTACTACGGGTACTTGCCATTGGTCAATCGGTAGCACTCCGGCACCGCATCCTTCATATGCGCCCCTGGAAACCCCATATGCGCCGCCGCATATGGGGTTTTCACGTTCACATATGGAGAATCCACGGCCCCCGTAGGGGCGAAGCATCGCCTGAGTCACCGCATGGTTGCCATACACCGATTCCGGCGCTGCTTCGCCCCTACATGTGCGCCCACGTGTGACGTCTCTCGTCCCCGCTATCATGTCTCGGCGATTCGCTATAATGTCTCGGCGGCGACCGCCTGACCCCTGACCCCTGATCCCTGACCCCTGCGGAGTTCTCCTATGCCTGGCTTCACCCCTGATCTGCTGGCGACCCTCACCGATGCCGTTGCACTCCGCACGCTTTTCATTGCCCTTGGCTATCAGCCGCAAACCCAAGTCGCTTATTCGGCTCGCACGCTGGATTGGCCTGCCAATGTCGCGGTTGAGCTGCATGGGCGCGTTTTTGAAGTGCTTGCCGATGCCGACGATGGTTTCTTTCAGGTGTTGGTGTTGCCGCCGCAACCGGAGATTCAGGGGCTGACGGATGCGCTGGTGCAACGCCTCTACGCGACCCTGGAGCAGCGCGGGTGTGAGGCGATTCTTGTGTTGCCTGCCGCCGATTGGGGTACCCTTGAACTGGTGTTGCTGGTTGATCTGCGTCCGCTTGATGACCGCAATGGGCTGCCCACGTTCTTGCGCTTTAGTTTTGATGCGCGAGCTTTGCGCCCGCATCAGCAGGTTGCGCTGGGGTTGCTCGATGTCCACGCTACTGGCCCCGGTGAGGCGATGGAGCGCGTGACGCGGGCGTTCCGCCGCGCTCAACAGGAGCGTTTTTTCCGCAGTGTCAATTGTTTTAGTACCTATTATCTGGAGCGCCGGATTTTTACCGATACGACGCCGACGGTGCAGGCTACGTGGACGGCGCTCGCGGCCCAGATGCCCGCGCTCCAGTCCGTGCTTGCCGGTGCTGATGCAACCCGTGTGCTGACGAGTCTTGGCTGGACGCTGGTGCCGAGTTCGTTCGCCGGTCAACCGGCGCGCTTGGGCTGCGAAATGGGTGAGGTCGCGCTCGTCGCGGTGTTGCCGCCTGAGCATCCCCTTGATCAGCAAATCTCAGAAACCAGTTATCCGCAACTTGAACTGCTTGCGGCGCTGGAGCAGGAACGCCAAAATGGCGGACTGACTTGGGCCATCCTCACGAATGGGCGCACCTGGCGGCTCTATAGTCATTTGACCGCGAGTATTAGTGGGGCGTTCTACGAGGTGGATCTGAGCGACCTCCTCGCGTTTGGCAGCACCGATGATTTGCGCTATCTCGCCGCGTTCTTTGGTGCCGTGGGGCTGTCTGGCCCGTTTGTCGGCGCGGTCTTCGCCTCTTCGCAGATGTTGGCGAAGGAGGTTGGCGAGAATCTGAAGCAGGTGGTGTTTCGTGACGTCTTTGGTTTGCTGGCGAATGCCCTTGCCGACGACCTCAAGCGACGCGGCGCCTACGATGGCAGTGACGACCAGCGCCGCTTGATCTTCCGCACGACGATGATTCTGCTCTACCGTATCCTCTTTGTGCTGTATGCCGAGAGTATGCGCCTGTTGCCGACGCTCTATCCGCCGTATTACGCCAACAGTTTGACCTATCTGCTCAGCGATATTGCCCTGCAGCCTTTTACGGCACCACATTTGCGGAAGC
>CAIRDL010000561.1 GCA_903877345.1 uncultured Oscillochloris sp.
CACCGATATAGATGGCGACGTGGGTGATCCCGCGCCCGCCACCTGTGCCAGCGAAGAACACCAAGTCGCCAGGTGCGAGGTTGCTCAAACTCCCAATCATGGCCCCGACGCGGGTGCTGTACTGACCGGCAGCGCTACGGGGCAAACCCACCCCAAACTGCCGATAAACGTAACTGGTCAGTCCGCTGCAATCGAAACCGGATGGGCTAGCACCACCCCAGCGATAGCGTGAGCCAACGAACTGCACCGCATAGCCAGCCACATCACCGCTGGCGGGAATATTGACCACAGCCCCGCCGCCACCGCCACCGCCGCCACCACCGCCGACGACGCGAGCCGTCTGGGTGCGGGTAGGCAGCGCGGGGATGTCGCTGGTAGTTGGGAGACGGCGCACGGCCATCGGCGAAACCTTGAGCAGATCCGAGAAGATCCACGCCTTGGTGCCGTCCTCAAGCTGTACGCGGAACCAATCCTTGTACTTCGCCAAGAGGCTTACGTCGTTCCCCGCATTAACCGAGCCAACCCGGTCATAGGCCGAGCCGGGGCCTTTCCGCAAATTGACGGCGTTTTCGAGCACCGTACCATTCATAGAAGGCGTAGGGTCGGGGATACTCTGGGCGACTGGTACCCGCTCGACGACACCCGGCAACAGATTCAGGAAATCCTCTGTGACCCACCCGTACTGCGAACCATACTCAACCAAGAACCAGCCCTCAAAGCGCTCGACCAACGTCAGATCCTGGCCGACACTCATGCGGGCCATACTCACATAGTTCGTGCCGGGACCATCGCGCAGGTTAACCCCTTCTTCACGCACCGTAGCGACCTTGGCTGGGGGCAGAGCGGGGATGCGATCAGCGGGGATCTGGGTTAAATTGAAGAGCACCGTATCAGGAACATCCACCAACTCGGCAGCAACCCAATAGAGCGTCGGGTTGCCATCGCGGCGAACTTGGAGCCACTCCTCATAACGCCCGATGACCTCAACGCCCTCACCGCCATTGATCCGATCCACCGCATCATAGGCCAAGCCAGGGCCATTGCGCAGCTTAACCACATCGCCGGAGATGATTGCGGGGACAACTAGGGGGGCCAACAACTCGCTGCGTGAGGAAAGCGACAGCGGCACGGGGAGCGCGGCGTCCTCGTTGAGGGGCGGATCGCCGACCAAAGGTAGGGTGGCCTCACCTTGGGTAAGCAGGGGGGAAAGCGGGACGGACGGGGTGGAGCCTTGATCGAGCCCAATCGGCCCAACACCAAGGGGCACGGTAAACGATGAAGTTATTGCAGGCGGTGCGGGAACAGGAGGTCGTGCCGGGAGTTGGCTTAGAAGAAAAGCCATAGGCACCGTGAACGCCACAACCGTATGTAAAACAAAGCGGGTTGGGATCTGTCTGAGCCAGGTACTAGGGGAAGCTAGCGAAGAGGCAACGCGATGGCGTAGCCCGAAAAGCGAACGACTCTGCTGCTTGTACCTGTTCCGTCTATGGGTTACTAGCTGCGTCAGCTCTTCAACGTCACTGCGGAGATGCGACGTCGGTTGATTTCGATTGAGCTCGATCATGGAGCAAACCACCTCACTTAGATCCCCGTGGTGCAAATATGACGGGTATGCGCCCGTGACACGCGCTTGGTGTCTTGCGACCACGTTGGTGGTAGTCAGGTAGGAAGAACCCGACTATACCATAGGTTCGCGCATACGGCAAGCATCAGCACCGTATCAGGTTTACGTCGTGGGAGTTAGGGATGAGCCGGTCTTGCCCACGGTGCTAACGCCTAAGATCGCATTGCTGAGAGGGACGTGTAGTAAACCTGGGCTACGCACCTAAGCCGTTGCGCCCGCCCAAAAAGTAGATGCAGTGTAAACTACACACAGGGGTCTGTCAATAGTACCCTTTGATTTTCCCATTAGAAAGCCAAAATATGGCCTTTTCTACCCGCTATTTGGCATGCCAGAAGTTTGCAACTGTAAAGTCTTTTCGGCTCATAAGCGGTGAGACACGCAGGCAGCGGTCAGATCAATCATGGCATTCTCAGGCTGAACAAGCCATACTGATCTGGGGCTGAACGGGCGATGAACTTCCTGATAATCGTTATCAGTTGGTTAATCATGGGCAAGTCCCACTTGGAGGGGGACTAAAGTACTGTTTTTAGCGTATATACCTACGGATTTACACCCCACCCAGAACATATTGCCAATAATGGACACTAGCCAGCAGGAGACGGAGCACATCGGGGGCCGTTCCAGGGACAGGTGCGCCATAGGCTCGTAGCCCCTGATCACGCGCAAGCTTCAGGGCGGTCAGGGTTTCTTCGGGGGTGGTCACAATGAGGAGACTACTTCCGCCACTGACGCGAAGCTGCCGAGCGCTGTGTTGCAACGTCGCCGCTACTGGCGCGTCGGCCTCGCTCAAGGCCACTTGGGCCTGCGGCACACCGCGTGCGACCAACTCGGCCTTGAGACCCTCGCGGCCCTCGCCCGCGAGGAATAATTGCACGACATAGCCCCGCCGATACAACTCGAAGGCCTGGTCGGCCAAGACCGCCGGGGGCACGATGGGCACGACCACAAAGGCGAGATCGGCGCTCCGGGCTTCGTCGCGGCCCGCTTGGAACCCCGCCGTGACGGCAGCCATGATCAGCGCTGCTACCGCCACGCTAGTCACGGTCAGGGCTAGGTAAGCTGCCTGTTGGCGGACGACCCGCCAAGGAATTGCCCCACTGCTCGCTGTAGACTCCCCACCCATCACGCCTCCTTGGCTTGCCGCACTGGGTCGCCATTGTATGGTCTCTGTTCAGGTGCCGCAAGCTTCGCGAGGCTCAGGAACTTCCGCTGCGAGACCGATACGCGGTAGGGACTAAGCAGGGCCAGTAGGACGCGCTCCGCCAAGGGGCGCTTCGTTCTTTTGCCTTGGCGAGCGAATCTGCTTGGGTATAGACTTGCCAGCCTTCACAGACGGGTGGACATGGAGCTTCACCACAAAACCATGTGCGTCCCACCAATACCTTCGTCCTGTTGCGGCAAAGTCGTGACGCGTAATGCGTGATCCGTGATCGATCCCAAATTACGGATGCCCCTAAAGGGCAAACTGGCCCTTGAGCAATTTCACGGGGGTGCTGAGGAAGGCCCGCACATGGCGGCGTGTCGGTTCGGGCGTCTCAAACTGGGGCCAATGCCCCGCCTTCGGCAGCACGCGCAACTCGGCGGACGGCCACTTATCAGCCACCAGACTTGCGTCGCTCAGCGGCACTGTGTTGTCTTCCATGCCCCAAATCACCAAGGCGGGTACCGTCACCCGTTCAAGTTGCGTCTCGAGGTTATTGGCGCGCATCGCCCAGAAACATTCGGCCCGCACACGGCCCTGACCAGGACGGCGCGCATCGGCCCGCAAGCGGTGGTAGTCGGCCTCGGAAATGCCCGTGCGCTGCGCGAACGAGGCGGGCCGCATCAGGCGGTCGGTCACACTGAGCATATAGGGTTCGAGGCCCGAAATGATCCCGCTGCCCACCGGCGAGCGCTCAAGCATCGTGATCGGCGAGATGAAGGCGTTGATCCAAAAGGAGAGTTTGCCGCTAATTGTTGGGCAGAGCAGCACCATGCGCTCCATCGCTTCGTGATGGCGCAAGGCCATCGTCAGGGCGATCATCCCGCCCATCGAGTGCCCCATCACCAACGCGGGTTGCCGAGGACTCAGTTGCTGAATCAGCTCCACCATGAGGTCGGCGTAGGCTGGGATTGCCGTTCGTGCCGGCAAGCGCGGCGACTCACCGTAGCCCGGCAGATCCACCGAAACGCAACGGTAGCGCTCACTGAGCGTGTCCATCATCGGCGAAAGGGCGTACCATGAACTCGACCAACCGTGCATCATCAGCAACAAGCGACCAGTAGGCGGGCCTTGCTCACGGGCGACCAACTCCTGGCCGGCTACGTTAAAGACCCGGCGTTCGGGGAGGTGCCGTTGCCGTTCGGGAAGATGCTCGTGCCGTTCGACAGGCATCTCGCGCTGCTCACTGGGAGCCGCACGCCGCTCGACGGGATCCGCACGCTGGTCGGGGAGACCCTCGCGCCGGTCAGACTCGTTTTGGGCAAGCGCGGCCCCGCTGCGGATGGCTTGGGCTTTCTCCCGCAGGCCAGCAAAGTAGGGCGTACTGACGATCTGATCAACCTCCTGCCGTTTCCGCACCTGATCGATCTCAATCCGCAACTCGGCAATTTCCTGTTTGAGTTGCTGCTCACGCACATACGCCGCGAGGGCAGCGGCGGCCAAGGCACCGAGGGATTCGAGCATCTGGGCGGCCACCGCGTCAAATGCGATGACCTGTCCCGTAGCATCTTGCGCGTTGATGAGTTGAAGGACGCCGATGATGTGCCCGTTGCCATCCTTCAAAGGAATATTCAGCACCGACATCGTACGATAGCCGGTACCTCGATCAAAGTCACGGGTGCCTGAAAAATCGTAGCCTGCTGCGTTGTAAGCGTCGACAATATTGATCGTCTTGCCCTCAAGCGCTGCGTGCGTGACGACATAGTTGAAAAGTGGCGCGCCGCTCTCCTTGTCGTAGAGGTTCAGCGGCGGGAAGGGAATATCTTTCCCGTTGACGCCGCCCATCGCAATGTTCAGCGAGCGGTTTCGCACGATCACAAAGCGGAGGTGGTTGTCTTCCGTGCGTAGGTAGAGCGTCCCACCATCGGCATTGCACAACGCTTGGGCCTCAAGCACGATCTTTTCGAGCAGGTGGTTAAAATCCTTCTCGACGGTCAGGGCAATGCCAAGCGGAATCACAACGTGGAGCAAGTCGTCGGCGCGGCGCTTCTCATCCTTGATCCGCTTGAGATAGTCAACCTCCAGATCGCGCAAACCCTTTTTGAAAAGGCAGGCTCCAATACGAGCTTTGAGCAGCACCGGGTCGAAGGGCTTGAGCAAATAATCATCCGCCCCCAACTCAACAGCGCGCACAATGTTAGTCATGTCGGCGAGAACAGAGAGCACGATGACCGAAATGCGTTGGAGGGCCGGGTCAGCCTTGAGCGCAGTAAGCACCCCGTAACCATCGAGATCGGGCATAACCAAATCGAGCAGCACCAAATCGAAGGGGCGGGCGTGTAACTGTTCAAGGGCTTGGGGCCGACTCGCCGCGTGATGGGGGGTGTAGCCCATAAGCTCGATTTGGCGTGCCAAAAGATCGTAGTCAGGGGTGTTTGCCGCAACGACAAGAATCGCCTCGCCTGCGGGTGGCGGAGGCGCAGCCGCGCTAGGCGGCGTGGCGGGTGTACCCTCGGTTGGGTCAGGGAGCCTGTCCATAGGCGTCTCGATATATGCAGCTAACAATGACGTTCTGCCCAACTTAAACGCGGGGCGTTACGGGTTTTGTAGGCGTTTCCTCCGCATTGTACGGGGCTGGTGCGTAGGGCAGCCACAGCAGCGGCACACCAATGGTAGTTGTTAGGGCGATGGCGACCCAAAGGACGTAGGTAACAGGGACGACAGCGGTGAGCGGCGGGTGGTGGCCGAGGCCATAGTCAACGAAGATGGAAAGGGCATACCAGCCGATGATACTCAGGCGGACAGGCAGGCTAAGGAAACCGATGCGCGTGGCGAGCAGCAGACCCTCACAGGTGAGGCCGATGTGCGCGACGAAGAGCATAACCTCAAGGGGCCAATAGTCAGCGACGAAGCCCAGTTGACTCCAGTGGCGCGCCCAGAAGGCGAGTGTCCACAGCCCATACTTGATCGAAGCGAAGGCGGCGAAGGCGTTGAACCAGCCCCAGCGCCGTTGGTAGCGCAGGCCGAGGAAGGCAATGGTGGCCCAAAGGGCGGCTTCGGGGCAGTCGGGGATGAAGGGCCA
>CAIRDL010000562.1 GCA_903877345.1 uncultured Oscillochloris sp.
CCCCAACGGAAGCGCCCCTGGGGTGTTGCCACGAGATACTGGTTGTCGAGCCAGGCGACGAAGCACATGGGGCCACGCGGCGACGGCACTTCGTCCATAACGATACGCCCGTCTATTAGAAAGCGGCTTGTCCGTTCGCCCCACTCGATCACGTACTCGTGCCACGCGGTCATCGGCACGTGCACCTGTACTTCCGCCACGCCCACCGCCCGCTGAAGTGGCGGCCATAAGCCCCGATACAGCGCCGGAATTCGCAACAGCGGCACCACAAAGGGTGCCAACGGCAACAACGCCAAGGCAGCACGGCGACCTGTGTCAATGGTGGCTGCTTTCCAGCCTTGGCCGGGTACGCCGAGGGCTAACGGCATGTCGTTTGGGGCCGAGCCGAAGAAGAACCAGAGCGCCCGTGGCATCCCTGGTGGGGCCGCAAATGGGTAGTTCCAGAAGCCGAAGCCTGCCGTGCCACGCAGCGCGTCAGCTTCGTGTGAAAAGCGGGCATACAACCGCAAACGCAGGGGCGGGCGGCGAATGAAGCGTTCGCCCGCCCGCCCCCGGTAATCGTCAAGTTGCGCGTCACTGTACTGGCGGGCCGTGGCGTCTTCCGTCAGTAGGCGCAAGCTTCCGTCAGCAGCACGCGCCAGACGACCCCGCCCCGCCAGATAGTGTCGCCAAGGCGGGTGCGGGGTCGTCATGGGTAAGCGCAAATCGTCGTGCATCGCCTCTAAACTTTCGCCACCCCCACTGTCACCGCGCCGTCGCCAAACTCAACCTGTTCGACATGCGCGTCTGCGGGCGCTGACCCGAGGCTGAGTCTGCTTGCCAGGGTTTCGCTGCACAAATAGTCGCCCCAAACAGCAACCGTTTGCGCCAGGAGTTCAGTTTCGTCTGTTGTCGCCAGAGAAAGGGCGATGCGGTCAACGATGGCGAGTCCGGCGCGCTTGCGGGCGTCTTGCACGCCACGCACGAGGTCGCGGGCGGCCCCTTCAAGCCGCAGGACAGGCGTCACCGTGGTGTTGAGGGCGACAATCAGCCCGTCGCTCTCGGCAACGGCGAAACCTTCCGGGGCGCTGCTTTCCACCAATACTTCTTCTGACAACAGCGCGACCGTTTGCCCGTCTAGGGTGAGCTGCACCGGCTGTCCGGCTTCAACTGCGTGGGCGACAGCGCGGGCTTCGTCGCCCGCCAAAGCTTTCAGCGCCGCCGTGAGCGCGGGTACCTGTTTGCCATACTTTTTGCCGACCAACCGCAGGTTAGGCTTGAAGCGATATTCAACCAAGGCGCTCGTGGCATCAAGGTAGCGCACCGCCTTGACGTTCAGTTCGTCGCGCAGGTCGGCCTCGAAACGCCGCACGCCTTCCGTCACAGCGGGCGTACTGGAGCGCACCCACAGTTCGCTGAGCGGCTGTCGTACCTTCAGGTTCACGCTTTTCCGTGCGGCGCGGCCCAAACTCACGGCACTAAGCAGCGCAGCGGTATCGGCAACCAGTCCCTCGTCCAACCAAGCCAGATCGGCCTGCGGCCAAGCGGCTAAATGGACACTTTCGGCAACGCCTGACGGCTGACCGCTGACCGCTGACGACGGTTCGGCACTCGCCAATTGCCCCGTCAGGTTGCGGTAGATCACCTCACTCATGAAGGGCGTGAAGGGTGCCGTGAGCTTCGCCAGCGTCAGCAAACAGGTGTAGAGCGTGCTGTAAGCAGCCTGTTTGTCGGCATCAGTCTCGCTCTTCCAGAAGCGGCGGCGATTGCGGCGCACATACCAGTTCGAGAGTTCATCAACGAAGCGTTCCAACCGCCGCGCTGCCGGGTAAACCTCGTAAGCCTCAAAATCACTGGTGACATCACGCACCAACCCGTTGAGCGCCGCCAGTGCCCAGCGATCAATCGGCTGTAGCGCCTCGTGGTTTGTTGCGCCGCCAGGTTGCCAACCGTCAAGGGTCGCGTAGGTGACGAAAAAGCTGTAGCTGTTCCAGAAGGTCAGCATAAACTTACGCAGCCCTTCGCCAACTGCGCTCAGCGTGAAGCGGCGCGGGTTGCCGGGCGGTGCGGAGACGAAGAGATACCAGCGCAAGGCATCCACGCCGTAGGTGGCAAACACTTCGGCGGGCGTAATCACATTGCCTTTGCTCTTACTCATCTTCGCGCCGTGCTCATCAAGAATGTGGCCCAGACAGATGACGTTGTTGAAGGCGGGCCGATCAAAGAGCAGCGTGCTTTCGGCGTGCAGCGTGTAGAACCAACCCCGCGTCTGGTCTATCGCTTCGCAGATATAGTCGGCGGGATGGGCCGCCTCGAACAGTTCCCGGTTTTCAAACGGATAATGCCACTGCGCCACCGGCATCGCGCCGCTATCGAACCAGCAATCGGCCACATCGGGGATGCGGCGCATCGTGCCGTGCGCGGGATCTTCCCAGGTCACGTCATCAACGTAGGGTCGGTGCAGGTCAAGCTCCGCCAACGAACGCCCAACCAACTGTTCAAGCTCAGCGATACTGCCGATGCAGACGGCGTGACTACCATCGGCGTTTGTCCAAATGGGTAACGGCGTGCCCCAATAGCGTTCGCGGCTAAGCGCCCAATCAATGTTGTTGGCGAGCCAATTGCCGAAGCGCCCATCGCGGATATGTTCCGGCACCCAATGGATCTGCTGATTATTCGCCACCAGATCGGCCTTAAACGCAGTCGTCTTGATGTACCAAGAACGCTTGGCGTAGAAGAGCAACGGCGTGCCACAGCGCCAACAGAACGGGTAATAGTGCCGCACGCGCCCACTCTTTAGCAGCAGACCCCGCGCCTTCAGGTTGCGCGTGATTTCCGGGTCAGCCTCTTTGAAAAACAGACCCGCGAAACCGAGCGCGGCAAACTCAGGCATAACCTTGCCGTTGAGGTCAACCGAGAAGAGTGTTGGCAAGCCGTGTTTGCGCCCGACCTCCAAGTCGCCGTAAGCCGGGGCGATATGGACGATGCCCGTGCCCTCGTCAAGGGTCACAATCTCGTCGGCGATAACCCGATAGGCTTGATCCAGCGCCACGGTGTCGCCCGCGCCAGGGACACCATCGAAAAGTTGCTCGTAGCGCAAGCCGACCAAATCATTACCCCGGAACTTACGCAGCACCGGCGTCTCAGCGCCAAGCACGCGCTGATAAAGCGCCTCAGCCATCACGAGGCGTTCGCCCTCGTGTTCAACCTCAACATAGTCGGCTTCGTGCTTCACGGCGAGCGCCACATTTGCGGGTAGCGTCCAAGGTGTGGTTGTCCATGCAACAAGGTACGCGCCAATCAGCGATTGACTATTAGCCCCGGCGCGGGGCACACTGTCGCCATTCACCCGAAACTTGATGAAGACACTGGGGTCATCCACATCGTCGCGGGCACCTTGAGCGACCTCATGGTCGCTCAGGCTCGTGCCACAACGGGGGCAGTGCATCGTCACCTTATAGTCGCGGAAGAGCAGCGCCCGATCCCAGAATTGGCGCAGAATCCACCAGAGCGACTCGATGTACTTAGTATCGTAGGTGTAATACCCATCAGCATCAACCCAATACGCAATCCGTTTGGTAAAAGTCTGCCACTCCTGAATGTATTCCCAGACACTCTCGCGGCAAAGCTGATTGAAAGCGGCGATGCCGTACTGCTCGATGTCGGGCTTGCCGCTAAAGCCGAGTTTCTTCTCGACCTCAATCTCAACCGGGAGCCCGTGAGTATCCCAACCCTCGCGGCGACCGATAATCTTATAGCCCTGCATCGCCCGATAGCGCAGGATGATGTCTTTGAACGTGCGACTGATAACGTGGTGCAGACCGGGGCGACCATTAGCGGTGGGCGGGCCTTCGTAGAAGACAAACGGCTGCGTGCCTGCCGCGAGCGACTTGGCGACAATCTGGTTGTCCGTCCACCATGCAAGGACGTCAGTCTCAAGTTGGGGAAACGCGACATTCGGGTCAACGGGCTTGAACATGGATACCTCGTAGTACGTCATTGGCGCTGCGCTACCCGCTTTCGCCATGCGTGCGGCACTATAGCAAAAGGGCGGCGTAATCGTCAAGCTTGGGCAAGGGGTAGAGACGCAAGATTTTGCGTCTCTACGCCCTGACGAAGGGCCACCGCAAGACTTGACATGTGCGCGCCTTCGGGGGTGCTGATTCGAGATTCGGGGGTGCTGATTCAAGATTCGGGGGTGCGCAGCGCCGAACGCCATATTGCCAGAGGCAAACACCTGAGGCACGCTCAGATGGTGCCGTACCCCGGTCACCCTTGTGCTACACTGGCCCTAGTTTTGGCAAGCACAGAGGAGTCCCGCGTGACCGATACGAAGCAAGTTATCTATTCAATGATCCGGGTGGGCAAGGTTATTCCGCCCAACCGTGAAGTGCTCAAGAATATCAACCTCGCCTATTTCTACGGAGCCAAAATCGGTGTCATTGGGGCCAATGGCTCCGGGAAGAGTACCTTGCTGCGGATTCTCGCTGGTGTTGATACCGATTTCAGTGGCGAGACCGTCATTGCATCCGGGTACACCATCGGTTTTCTAGAACAAGAACCGCACCTCGATCCCCAGAAGACCGTCCGCGAATTGGTTGAGGAGGGCATGGCCGCTATCGTGGCCCTGATGCAGCGCTATGATGCCATCGCCGAACAGTTCGCTGACCCCGCCGCTGATTACGATGCCCTGATCGCCGAACAGGGTACATTGCAAGAGCAAATTGACCACGTTGACGGCTGGAATCTCGATAGTAAGCTCGACTTGGCGATGGATGCGCTGCGCTGCCCGCCCGGTGACACGCCCAGCCACCTCCTCTCTGGCGGCGAACGGCGACGGGTTGCGTTGTGCCGTCTGTTGCTCCAGACGCCCGACATTTTGCTGCTCGATGAACCCACCAATCATCTTGATGCCGAGTCGGTCGCGTGGTTGGAACGCCATCTTCAGGAATACCAGGGTACCGTCATTGCCGTCACCCACGACCGCCATTTTCTCAATAATGTGGCTGGCTGGATTCTTGAGCTTGAGCGCGGCCACGGCATTCCTTGGCGCGGCAACTACGCGAGTTGGCTCGAACAGAAGCAGCAACTTCTGGCGACGAACGAGAAGCAGGCGAGTGTCCGCCAGAAAGCGCTTCAGCACGAACTGGACTGGATTAACTTGGCCCCAAAGGGTCGCCACGCCAAAGCGAAAGCCCGCATCACCGCTTACGAAAAGCTGCTCAACGAGAGCCAGACGCAGCAGGAACGCGAGCTTGAGTTGTTCATCCCGCCTGGGCCACGCCTTGGTGATGTGGTGATCAGGGCGGAAGGGCTGGTCAAGGCGTATGGCGATAAGCTGCTCTACGAGAACCTGAACTTTGACTTGCCCCCCGGCGGCATTGTCGGCATCGTAGGGCCAAACGGCGCGGGCAAGACGACTCTGTTCCGCATGATCGTCGGCCAAGCGCAACCCGACGCCGGGACGCTCAGCCTGGGCGCGACGGTCAAGCTAGGCTATGTTGACCAAAGCCGCGACACGCTCGACGCGCAGAAGACGGTCTGGGAGGAACTTTCCGAGGGGCACGACAACATCTTGCTTGGCGGCAGGCCGATCAATTCGCGGGCCTACTGCGCCCGCTTCAACTTCAGCGGTGCCGATCAGCAGAAACTCGTCGGCAGTCTTTCGGGCGGCGAGCGGAACCGCCTCCATTTGGCGAAGGTGCTCAAAGTCGGGGCCAACGTGCTGCTGCTCGACGAACCGACCAACGACCTCGATGTTCACACCCTGCGCGCTCTTGAAGAAGGGCTGGAACGCTTCGCGGGCTGCGCGGTGATCATCTCGCACGACCGTTGGTTCCTCGACCGGGTTGCCACCCACATTCTCGCCTTCGAGAACGACAGCCAGGCCGTCTGGTTCCCCGGCAGTTACTCCGAGTACGAGGCCGATTTCCACAAGCGCAAGGGTTCGTCTGCTGATCAGCCGCATCGGGTGGTGTACAAGAAGCTGGTGCGGTGAGGGAAGGAAAGCGGATCTTTTTAATTACTCCGCCGTGACCCGTGACCCGTGACCGAGCCGCGCTACGTCCAATCACGCATCACGTATCACGTATCACGCATCACGTATCACGTATCACGCATCACGCATCAGGTGGCCGCTGGAGGGTTTTAATTTTTCTGCTTACCTAACACCCTCACGGCTTCAGTTCAGCCCCCAGGCGGCTTAGCTGGACACGGCGGGACGCCGTTTGGTTGCGGTGTTCCTCAAAGCGCGCCCGCTCAAAATACTGCACGGTCAGATTCAGCCCGCCCTCGATTGCTTCGCGGGCGGGTTCGCTGATCGGGAAGCCGAAAGTCACCAAGCCGCCGTTACGCTCCCAGTAAGCGCGGAAAGGCGGGCAAAGACTGTGGCTTGTTTCGGGGAAGTAGCGGCACCCCTGAGCCGGGCCACTGACCGTTGGCAGCGTGCGCCAATCCACGCCTCGGCGCACCAGATATTCCACGCCCAACAAGCCCACCAGCACATCGTTCGGCGGGCGATTCTCCGGATGCGCCTCAAAGCGTGCCCGCTCGAACCACTGCACGCTGCGGTCACGCCCGTCGGAGCCGCGCTCGCTGCGTTCGGAGGTCAGGGGCAAGCCGTAGATGGCCAAGCCACCGCCGCGTTCCCACACCCGCAGAAACGCCCCGCCGATGCTCTGCCCGGTCTCGGCGAAAGCGCGTGTGCTGCCCAATGCCGTTTGCCGCACATAGACCGGATGCTCGCCAATAGTCAGCCGCGCCGTACCACCGCTAAGCGGGTGTTCGGCTCCATCACGCTCAACCAGCGTTGCCGTTTGCCCAGGCGTCAAGGCAAAGGTGAGGGTTTGCTGCCCGTTGAGCGACCAAAGCACATCCACTGTGCCGCCATCGGTGAGCAGGAAATGGTAGTCGGCGAGCACACCCGGTTTGTGGGCTGGCCCTAGACCCTGGTAGCCCGCGAATTGGAGTTGCGCCACCATTTTGCCGTAAGCCACATAGGCGGGTTTAGGCGTCAAATCGTTATAGAGAATCGCTGCTGGCCCCCACGGCTGTTGGCCACCATCGAACTTATCTTCAAGCTGGAAATAGCTGACATGCTCAACCCCCAGCGCAGCAGCCAAAACAAACGTCCGCACCATGTAATCCGCCTGCTCCTGCTCGTTCTTGGCGAACTGCGGGGCACACGCCCCGCCACAGG
>CAIRDL010000563.1 GCA_903877345.1 uncultured Oscillochloris sp.
CGGCGGGCCGTGAATCTTCAACGGATCGCCCGCGTCGTGCAGGCAAAGCACGGCGGCGTTTTGCCGCGTGAAGTCGCGGCGCTGCGCCAACTGCCGGGCATCGGCCCGTACACCGCCGGGGCGGTCGCCTGCTTTGCTTTTGAGCAGGATGTGGCCTTTATGGACACGAACATCCGCCGGGTGTTGCGCCGCGCCTGCGTTGGCCCTGATGAACAGACGCCGCCGCCAACGGAGCGCGAGTTGCTGACGGTCGGCACGGCGTTGGTGCCGCCAGGTCAGGGTTGGGCCTGGAACCAAGCGCTTATGGAGTTGGGCGCACTGGTTTGTACGGCGGCGAATCCGACGTGTTGGCGCTGTCCGCTTCAGGCGGTGTGTCGCGCCCAACAGGCTTGGCGGGCAGCGGACGCAACGGCGCTGACGCCAATGGTGGTGCCGGTTCGTCCGGTGCGGCGCGTGGCCGAGCGGCCTAGCGAACCGTACCAAGGTTCACGCCGCTGGTTGCGGGGCCGTTTGGTTGAGCTTTTACGCGCCTTGCCGCCCGCCGCCGTTTTGGCGCTGACCGAATTGGGGCCACTGGTGAAGCCGACTTTCCAACCGGAAGATCTGCCGTGGCTGCGGGAGTTGGTCGTCGCTTTGGCGCACGACGGCTTGGTGTGGCTGGATGGCGACACGGTTCGGCTGCCTTGACCGCATTCCGGCCCTCTGCTACACTAAGTTCCCGTGAGCCTACTACACAAATACATATGCCAAGTCTAACCCTGCGTCCTGGCCGCGAACGACCCTTGCACCAGCGCCACCCCTGGGTTTTTTCGGGGGCAATTAGTGCGGTGCGTGGGTCGCCTGCCGATGGCGACGTAATTGAGATCCACGGGGCCAACGGCGAGTGGCTGGCCCGTGGTTTCTATAGCGGTGCCTCACAAATCCGCGTGCGCGTGGCGACGTGGGACGCCGAGCAGCCGCTTGACACGGCTTGGCTGCGGGCGGGCATCGAGCGAGCCATCGCCGGTCGTGCTGGCCTTGCTGACGGGCCTGACGCGGCGTGTCGCTTGGTTTTCAGCGAGGCGGACGGGTTGCCGGGGCTGATTGTGGATCGCTACGGCCCCTTCTTGGTGGTGCAACTGCTGACGCAAGGCATGGCAACGCGGGCCGAGGCGGTCACGACGGCCCTGGCCGACTTGCTGGCGCCCCAAGGCATTTACGAGCGCAGCGACGCCGAGGTGCGAACGAAAGAGGGGCTTCAGCCGCAGGAGGGTTTGCTGTGGGGCGAGTTGCCGCCTGAACGTCTTGAGTTGCGCCCGCTCACGCTCTTGGGCACCGGCGGCACGCCACCCTCGATGCTCGTGAACCTACGGGGCGGCCAGAAGACGGGCCACTACCTTGACCAAGCGGCGAACCGGGTCAGGGTGGCGGCTTACTGCCGTGGGGCTGACGTCCTGGACTGTTTCAGCTACAGCGGCGGTTTTAGCCTGTACGCGGCCCAGGCGGGGGCGGCCCACGTAACCTTGATGGACACTTCGGCGGAAGCGTTGGCGTTGGCGCAAGCCAATTTGGCGCTCAGCGCGCCCACGACGCCCGCCGAGTTGGTCGCGGGCGATGTCTTCCATGTGCTGCGCCAGTATCGGGCGGAAGGGCGCACCTTCCAAGTGGTGATTCTTGACCCGCCGAAGTTTGCCCATAGCCAAGCGCAAATTGATCGAGCAGCGCGGGGCTATAAAGACATTAACCTGTTGGCCATGCAACTCCTGCGGCCCGGCGGCGTTTTGGCGACCTTCAGTTGCTCGGGGCTGGTCTCGCCAGACTTATTCCAGAAGATTGTCTTTGGGGCCGCTGTGGACGCCCACCGCGACGTGCAGATCGTCGAGCGTCTAAGTCAGGGGCCGGATCACCCGGTGCGCCTGACCTTCCCAGAGAGCGAATATCTGAAGGGGCTCCTCTGCCGCGTGTGGTAGCGTTCTAGTACTTCAACGAGACAGCGCTTGATGATCAGCACAAAGCGCACAAAGGCCAAACTGGTAGGTTCTGAATCTTTGTGTCCTTTGTGCCTTTGTGGTGCATGAAAAATCTTGTTGTAGAACTAGTAGGGAATGGGTGCAGCTTGGGTTTCGCCCGGCCCACGCCCATTGTGGAACGATGACGTACACCATCTTCGAGGACGGCCACATTGCCAGCCCCACGGGCTTTCGGGCCACGGGGGTTTCGTGCGGGTTGAAGGACGGCAGCAAGGCGCGTGATCTCGCCCTCGTCTATTCCGTGCAGCCAGCGAAAGTGGCGGCCCTGTTCACCACCAGTCTGACGAAGGCCGCTCCCGTTTTCTTGAGCCAAGCCATCCTGTCGCGGAACCGCGAGGCGATGCGGGCCGTGATGATTAACTCGGGCCACGCCAACGCTGGTACCGGCCAGCCTGGGCTGACTGATGCGGTGGAATGCGCGAAGTTGGCAGCCGACGAACTCGAGATTCCCCGCGACGGCGTGCTGCTGATGTCTACAGGCGTCATTGGGGTGCCCCTGCCGATGCTGAAGCTGAGAGACGGCATTCGGCGGGCAGTGAGTGAGTTGGACAGTGGGGGCGGCAAACGTGCTGCGGTGGCGATCCTCACGACCGACAGCCGCCCGAAAGAGCGCGTGCTACGGGTGCAATTCCGCGAAGGGCAACGCTGCGTCTTGGCAGGCATGGCCAAGGGCACGCGCCTGATTCACCCGCACCTCGGGACACTGCTCTGCGTCCTCACGACCGACTTGGCGATTGAACAGCGCTTACTTCAACAGGCGTTACAGCACAGTGTCGAGCGCAGCTTCAACCGCCTAAACCTTGACGGCGACAGCAGCCCGAACGACAGCGTGATCATCCTCGCCAACGGTGCCAGCGCGAATCCCCCGCTCAGCGATGTCACGACACGGGAGTTTGTGACCTTCCAAGAGGCGCTCGACGCCCTGTGTTCTGATTTGGCCCAACAGATCGTGCGCGATGCGACGGGCACGGGGAAAGTCATGCATGTGCGGGTGCGCGGGGCCACCAGCGACGAGACAGCGCGCCTCGTTGCCGAAGCCGTGATCCGCTCGCGAACATTACGCACGGCGGTCAAGCGCGGGGTTGCCGATTGGGGGCCGCTGTTGGCGGCGGTGGGTGCGAGCGGTGCCGAATTGCGCCCCGAACTGCTGACCCTGCGCGTCGGCAATGTGCTGGTGCTCCACGAGGGGATGGTGGCCCCTTACGACACTCTCGCGGCGGTGCAAGCATTCTCTGGCCCCGAAATCGAGTTTACGATTGACCTGAACGCTGGCCTGATTGACCTGACACTAACGACATGTACGTGGCACGAAGAATGATTCGGCAACTACCACTCTTTCCCCTCAGTACAATTCTCTTCCCCGGCGCGACGATCAACCTGCACATCTTTGAGGAGCGCTACAAACAGATGATTGGGCGCTGCCTCGCTGAGCATAGCCCGTTCGGCGTGGTGCTCATCCACGCAGGCGAGGAGGTTGAGGAAGGTCGTCTCGGCACGCGCCCAACGGAACCCTGTACCGTTGGGACGGTGGCTGAAATCAGCGCGAATGTACGCCTGGAAGATGGGCGCTTCCTGCTCACTGCGATTGGGCGTGAACGCTTCCGCATCCAGTCGGTGCTGCAACGCGCACCCTACCTCATCGCCTCGGTTGCGGATCTGCCCGAGGTGGTGGTGCCGGGGGCGCTTGCCGCCGCTGAGCTATTACGGGCGACCTACGAACGCTACTGGCAAGCTGTCGCAACCGCCACGGGCGTGCCGGTGCAGCCCGAAGAACTGCCAGACGAACCGATGGCCTTGGCCTACCAGCTCGCCGACCGGCTCCAAGTCGCCCTTACGCGCAAACAGCACTGGCTCGAGTCTAGCCTGAGCACCCGCCTGCGCGAGATCACCGCTGATCTACGGGCCGAGTTGGCCCTAATGCCTACGGACGAGGGTTTCACGGGGTTGGGTGAGCTGAATTGAGAGCTGAGACTAATGATGCTGAGAGCAATACCATCGCCAAAAACTGACCGGGAACGCGCATGGCTTTTGTGCTACCGTTGGGTTGATCACAACGCGCCAATGGCGGTTGCAAAGTCCGCCACACTTAGGCGACGGCCTGCCGGCGTGCCGTTACCTGGTGCAGGAAGCGATCCCGATGATAGGCGATAGCTCGCTGAGCTTCGGCCACATGCGTGATCCCCTGGCGACCCAACAGGCTGAGGACGACGGTATTGAGGGTTGCCAGGACGTGCGGCGCCTGCCCGGTGCGCGTTCGCATTCCATCCTCGGCCAAACTTCCATCCCGCCGACGATGCAGCCCGGTTTCGATCCCCCAGTGCTCCCGCGTCGCCACCAACAACCCTTTGGCATCCCGCACCGTCACCGGCGCGCTCGTCACGCCATAGCGCACGGCCGTGGTGACCTGCCCCGTCAGGGTGTCCTGGCACCGCAGCGTGGCCCAATCAGCAAGCGCCTCAACCCGACGGGAGCCGGCCAATTTCGCCAAGACGGCGAGGGTCACAATCAGGGCGAGCGGGTAGCGACGCCCACGGGCCTTCCGCCGATCCACCAGCGTTGCGGCAGCGGCGTAGCGTGCGCCGCCATCAATCAGATACGGCTCGTCCGATCCCACAAGCGTAAAGGGGAAACTGGCAATCCCGCAAAAGGCACGCGGTCACGCTGAGCGCAGCGAAGCGTCCCGGTTGGGATTCTTCGCTGCGCTCAGCATGACAAGACGCCTCACAGCGTTACTTTTGCGGTAGTGCGTAAACTGCTCTCCTGCATCACAACACCTTTCGGTCTGATGGTTGGGTTTCGTATCCCCATCATACCCTGAAAGGTGTTGTCCTCTGTCCTAGCCACCGCAACGAAAGCTCGCGCCGACTTTGCAACCGCCATGCCCGATTCTACCTACGACCTTGCCAGAGCTTATGGCAACAGTGTACAATTGACGATTATAATTACAAAGGCGCACCTTGCCCGTCCGTAGCGTACCCACCCTATGGAAGAGATCCTGATTATTGACGATAGCGAACAGATCACGAGCCTACTGGCTAACTACGTGTTGCCTGAGCTTGGCTTCACCCCCGCTATTGCCCACACCGGACGCCAGGGTCTCCAACGCCTTCGCAACCGGCTCCCCGATTTGATTCTGCTCGATCTCCAACTGCCAGACATCAGTGGTCTGGATCTGTTACGCCTGCTCGCCCAAGAGGGCTACGATGTCCCGGTGATCCTGATGACCGCCCACGGCTCAGAGAATATCGCCGTCGAGGCGTTCCGGTTGGGGGCGCGCAACTACCTGATTAAGCCCTTCTCCGACACCGAAGCCCGCACCGTCATAGACCAAGCCCTGCGCGAGCGCCGCCTCCGCCGCGATAAAGAACGGCTCACCGCCTCACTCCAACAGCGCCTCCAAGAACTCACCGTGCTTTCCCGCATCGGCAAGTCGGTCACGGGTCTGATGGAGCAGGCCCAGTTGCTTGAGCGCATTGTCGAGGCCGGGGTCTACATTACGCAGGCCGAGGAGGGTTTCCTGCTGCTGCACGACCGCGAGCAAAACGAACTCTATCTGCGGGCTGCGAAGAATCTGGGCGATCAGCGCGCCCAAAGCCTCCGCATTCCGATTGACGATACGCTCGCCGGTCAGGTCATTCGTACCGGCAAGCCAGTGCGGTTGGATCAAGCCCGTGGCGGCACTGGCCTCAAAGTGAAGACCGGCTTCCTCGTGCGGGCGATTCTCCAGGTGCCGCTGCTCGTCGGCGATCAGGCCATTGGTGTCCTCGCCGTAGACAATCGGCAGTCCAACCGGAGCTTTTCGGAGAATGACCAGTACCTGCTCGCGACGTTGGCCGACTACGCCGCCATTGCCCTGGAGAATGCACGGCTCTATGAGCAGATCAAGCTTTCGGAACAACGTTACCGCGACTTATTCGCCAATGCGTATGACCTGATTTTTATGCTCGACCGCGAGTTACGCATCACCAGTATTAACAAGGTTGGATTCCAACTGACTGGCTACCCGGTCGAGGAGTTGACGGGCCATCCTTTGTGGTCGCTCTGTTCGCCCGATTCGTGGAAGGCCGCTGAACCGGTGCTGAATGAACTGCTCCTGGGGCGCAGCGTCCAACCGTTTGAGCTTGAACTGGTGCGCCGCGACCAAGAGGCGATCTTTCTTGAGGTTTCGGCCCATGTGATGCTGAACGGCACCGGCGTCAAGGGCGTCCACTGCATCGCCCGTAATCTGACCGACCGTCGCCAGCTTGAACAGCAACTCATTCAGTCGGAAAAACTCTCGGCTATCGGCCAGTTGGTCGCGGGCGTCGCCCACGAACTGAACAACCCGCTCACCAGTGTCAGTGGCTACGCCCAACTGCTGTTGCGCGACCAACGACTGTCGGAGGAGAGCCACCAGGATCTTGAGCAGATCCACACGCAGGCTGAACGGGCGGCGAAAATCGTCCAGAATCTGCTTATCTTTGCCCGCGAACACAAGCCCGAACGGCGTATGGTGGCGATCAACGAAGTACTCCGCAGTGCCCTCGCCCTCCAGGGTTACCAACTCAAGGTAGATAACATCGCGATCAACCTCGAACTCGACCCCAATCTCCCCGCCACCACCGCTGACCCGCACCAACTGCAACAGGTTTTCCTCAACCTGATCACCAACGCCCGTCACGCGATGGTTGACAAAGGTGGCCCCGGCACCCTGACCTTACGCACCAATGTCGCCAACGCCCCCGACGGCACGCCTTCCGTTCGCGTGGCGATTGCGGATAGTGGCGTCGGCATCCCCGAGCGGAATCTCCAAAAAATCTTTAATCCTTTCTTCACCACGAAACCGGTTGGGCAAGGAACAGGGCTGGGACTTTCGATCTGTTTTGGGATCATTAAGGAACACGAGGGCCAGATCTGGGCTGAGAGTCAAATGGGTGTGGGAACATACGTCTACGTCGCTTTGCCCATCCGCGTGCAGACCGCCCTTACGCCTGAACTCGTGGCCCCCACGCGCAACCCCGCCGAGGAGCCGGAGTTTGCGCTCAACGTACTGGTGGTTGACGATGAGGAGCCGGTCGTGCGGCTGATTGCCCGGCTGTTGCGGGATCTGGGCCACCAAGCGACGATTGCAACGAGCGGTGAGGCGGCGCTCGAATGCCTGGGACGGCAGCCCTTCGACATGATTTTCTGTGACGTGAAGATGCCCAGCCTCAGTGGTTTCGTCTTCGCAACCACCGTGCGTAAACGTGAACCCGACCTCGCCGACCGCATCGTTTTCATCACTGGCGATACCCTCAGCCCCATCACCCTGACGGCCCTTGAAGCGAGCGGCAACCTCTTCCTCGCCAAACCCTTCTCGATGGAACAACTGGAAGCGACCATTCAGAGCATGATGGTGCGCCGCCGTTCGTTCAGCGCCAACAACCGGTGACGCCGCATGTCCGGCCCTGACTTTCCACCCTGTTGCGGCCAATCCGCAATCCAAAATCCCCAATCTAAAAGCACCTACACCGCCACCGGCAACCGCTCCAGCGCGACATGAGCGTCAGGCGGCAGCGCTAGGGCGGCCCGTTCGGCGAGGACAGTCAGCGAGCGCGGTTGGATCTGGTAGACCTCGCTGGTGGGCTGCCGACCGCCGTTCCCTGCGGGATCCGCCGTGTCCACCAACACCTCCCAGGCGGGGTCATCGGGCCAATCGGGAAGAATGAAGGGGATGGGGTCGTGGCCCGCATTGAAAAGGATCAGCAGCACATCGTCGTGAACGGGGCGTCCGCGCTCGTCCACCTCGCGCATCGCCCGCCCATTCAGCAGCAGACCGAAGCAGCGCAGTTCGCTATTATTCCAAAGATGTGGACTAATCTCTAAGCCATCGGGGCTAAGCCATTCGACATCATATTCATCGCTACCAGGGCTAAGCGGGCCTTGGAAGAAGTTGCGGCGGTGAAGCAGTGGGTGACGTTGGCGCAACGCGATCAGGCGGCGGGTGAAGGCGCAGAGCGCCTCAGCCTCAGGGGTCGCCGACCAGTCGAGCCACGAAAGAGCGCTGTCCTGACAATAGGCATTGTTGTTGCCCGCCTGGGTGCGCCCGCGCTCGTCGCCCGCCAGGAGCATCGGCGTGCCCTGCGAGAGCAACAGGGTCGCGATGAAATTACGCATCTGACGCAGGCGCAGCGCCTTGATTGCCGGATCGTCGGTTGGCCCTTCGATGCCGCAGTTCCAAGCATTATTGTGCGTATCCCCGTCGTGGTTGTTTTCGCCATTCGCCTCGTTGTGCTTCTCGTTGTAGCTGGTCAGATCATGGAGTGTAAAACCGTCGTGGGCGGTCACAAAGTTGATGCTGTGGTAGGGTCGTCGCCCATTGTGGCGGTAGAGATCCATTGAACCCATAATACGGGAAGCGAATTCGGCAGCTTGGCCGCCATCACTCTTCCAGAACTTACGCACATTGTCCCGGTAGCGCCCGTTCCATTCGGCCCAAGGCGCAGGAAAGCGCCCAACCCAATAGCCATCAGAGCCGACATCCCACGGTTCGGCGATGAGCTTGACTTGAGCAAGCACCGGGTCAAGCTTAATCACCTCGAAAAAGGCACTATAACGCTCATGTTCGCCGCGAATCAGCGTGCGGGCCAAATCAAAGCGGAAGCCATCAACGTGCAGTTCATTGACCCAATAGCGGAGGCTGTCAATCACCAACTGGAGCACGCGGGGATGGGTGGTATTGAGGCTGTTGCCCGTCCCTGTGTAATCCATGTAAAAACGCGGATTGTCGCGCACGAGGCGATAGTAGGCCGCATTATCAAGACCCCGGAAACTGAGGGTCGGGCCAAGCTGATTGCCTTCACCAGTATGGTTGTAGACGACATCAAGAATGACTTCAATCCCGGCGGCGTGAAAAGCCCGCACCATCTGCTTAAACTCAACCACCTGTTCGCCCTGACCGAAGCGACTAGCGTAGCGCGAATCGGGCGCAAAAAATGCGAGGCTCTGGTAGCCCCAGTAATTGGTGAGGCCCTTTTCGATCAGGTGCTGATCATCAAGAAAATGGTGAATAGGCAGCAACTCGACCGCCGTGATGCCAAGCGCTTTCAAATAAGCGAGCACCGGCTCACTCGCGAGGCCAGCGTAGGTGCCGCGCA
>CAIRDL010000564.1 GCA_903877345.1 uncultured Oscillochloris sp.
CCACCGCCTTAGCCGCCCCACTGTACAGGCCATGCGAGAGGATCTATGGCGCTGATCAACGTTGCGGCACGCGAAATCCACTGCAAGATCGTCTATTATGGCCCCGGTATGTGTGGGAAGACGACCAATCTGCAGTACATTCACAGTCAGGTGCCGAAAGATGTTAAGGGTGATTTGCTCTCCATCGCAACGGAGACGGAGCGCACCCTCTTTTTTGACTTCCTCCCCCTTGACCTTGGGAAGGTACGCGGCTTCCAGACCCGCTTTCACCTCTACACCGTCCCCGGCCAGGTGCTTTATGAGCGCACCCGCGTGGCGGTACTCAATGGGGCCGATGGTGTGGTCTTTGTCGCCGACTCGAACAAGAACAAGATGCAGGAGAATGTCAATAGTCTCAAGGAACTGGCCCAGAATGTTACCCGCCAGAATAAGAAGTTCGCTGAGTTCCCGATGGTCATTCAGTACAATAAGCGCGATTTGCCCAAAGATGTCCTCGCCTCAGTCCAGACGATGGACCACTTTCTTGGGGTGACGAGGATGAGTTGGCCCCGCGTCGAGGCGGTCGCGACCATCGGTACCGGCGTTTTTGAGACGCTCCGCGCTATCAGTCGGGCCGTGATCGGCAAGTTGTAGCGGCGGTGAGCGCGATCTGACGTGCGATGACGCACGCTGCCGAGGTTTGAAAAGCTATGGCCCTCGCAGGCGACCTGAGCGAGTTTCCGCTCACCGATCTTATCCAGCTTGTCCAGCTCAGCAAGCAGACTGGTGGCGTCCATATTATTGGGCAGCGGGCCGGACGCATTTTTGAGGGCTGGCTCTTCTTCCGCGATGGGAAGATCATCGGGGCGAATATGGCTGGCTCCCAGCCCCTCGAAGCTATCTATACCTTCTTCACCCTCGCCTCCGGCCCCTTCCGCTTCCACGATGATAAGCGCATCGAAACCCCGACCATCAACATCTCCAACGAGGTGTTGATTATGGAAGGGATCATGCGCCAAGATGCCTGGGCGCGGATCCACGAGCATATTCCCTCGATGACGCTCGTGCCCCGCCTCGTCCTCAACCCAAGCACCGGCTCCACCGAAATTAACCTTGAACCTGAGGAATGGCGCGTCCTGACGATGGTTGACGGCAAAAATATGGTCGGCCAGATCGCCCAACGGAGCGGCCTCGGCGAGTTTCGTACCTGCGAGATTGTCGTCCAGTTGCTCCAGAGCGGCCTGATTGAGATGCGCGAGGCCAATCTCGGCGAGACGCTCGCCCCCGAGTTTGAACGCATCGCCGCCAGTTTCGTCGGCGGCGGAGCCTCGGCCCTCCTTGAGGAAGCCTATCGCCTCGCAGGCATCCCTGACCCCAACCGCGCCACCAGCGCCGAGATGCTCACGGTGGTCGAGCACTTCGAGCGCGGTGCCGCCCGCGTCCTTGACCCCGCCCGCGCCCGCGAAGCCGCCGGGCGCCTCCGCGCATGTGCCACCCAACACCTCATCTAACCTACGACGGGCCTGTTTATGGTAGAATAGCCCCGCTCGCGACCCTGCCCGTCGCTTTGGGGAGGGTCGCTTTGTGTGGCATTTCACCAGAGACAAGGGTTCAGGGGCTAGGGGTCAGGTTTCAAGCTGAAACGGTACCGTAGCCACGAACCATGTCTGAAGCAGAAAACAGGGGTGCGCGTGCGTGCGTTACTTAGCGTCTACGATAAGACGGGCGTCATTGACTTGGCTCGCGCCCTCCACGCCCGTGGGGTGGAACTCGTCTCGACGGGCAACACTCAACGGGTACTCGCCGAAGCCGGCATTCCCGCGCAGGCCGTCAGTGCGCTGACGGGCTTTCCCGAAATCCTCGATGGCCGCGTGAAGACGCTCCACCCCGCCGTCCACGCTGGCCTGCTCGCCCGCCGCGATCTGCCTGAGCACATGGCCCAACTTGCCGCACACGGCTTGCTGCCCATTGATTTGCTCATCGTCAACCTCTATCCCTTCCAACAGACGGTTGTGCGCCCCGATGTGACGCTCGACGAGGCGGTTGAGCAGATTGATATTGGCGGCGTGGCCCTGTTGCGCGCCGCAGCCAAGAACTTCGCCCACGTCATTCCCCTAGTTGACCCGGCGGATTATCCAGCGGTGCTTGAGAGCCTCCAGACGGGTGCGTTGCCCTTTGAGGCGCGGCGGCGGCTTGCCGCCAAAACCTTCGCCCACACGGCAGCCTACGATGCCGCCATCGCCACGTATCTGGCCGAGGAGCCGTTGCCCGCGACGCTGACTCTGGCGTGGCCGAAGGCGCAAGCTCTGCGTTATGGCGAGAATCCGCACCAACCGGCGGCGCTCTACGGTGATTTCCACAAGCTGTTTGAGCAACTGCACGGCAAGGAACTTTCTTACAACAATATTCTC
>CAIRDL010000565.1 GCA_903877345.1 uncultured Oscillochloris sp.
TGGCTTCGACAAGCTCAGCCAACGAGGACGCTGCGGGCGAGGACGCTGCGGGCGAGGACGCTGCGGGCGAGGACGCTGCGGGCGAGGACGCTGCCTGAGCTTGTCGAAGGCAGCACCCAGTTTCCAGTTCGTCGCGTAGTCTGCCATTGTAAACTGTCAAGCTGAAACCGCCGATTCTGAACCATGCCTTAGGCAAATACACCGCGTCCTGTTGCGGCAAATCTGCAATCTGCAATCTGAAACACGTCCTCACTCCACCGCACGGGCAATCAGGCGGGCCATCACATCCGCCTGATTAAGCGCGACATCTACGCCCATCGTCGGGCTGAACATCCAGGTGTGGTGCGGATCATTGACCCGCGCCACCGCCCGCCGCACCCCAAAGACGAACCGCGCCAAACTGGTAATCACCAGATTGGTCGCATCCGACTTTGTGACGGCGGCGACTACATCGGCGGTACGCACCCCGGCTCCCTCCAAGACACTCGGATCAGTGCCGTTCCCCACAATGATCAGCGCGTCGGGGGCGGTTCGGCGCAACAGCCCCACCGCCGCCTCGCGCACCTCCAGCACCGTAACGCGATGCCCGTCGGTGCAAAGCAACCCCGCCAGGTACGAACCGACTTGACCACCGCCAACGACGAGGATATGCATGGCTTTTTTTCCTTCAGGTGTCAGGTGTCAGGTGTCAGGTGTCAGGTGTCAGGTGTCAGGTGCCAGGTGCCAGGTGTCAGGTGTCAGGTCGGCAGATTTGCCGTGGCAGGACGTAGTCAATCTGCAATCTAAAATCTAAGACAAGGTTCGCGGCTACTTTACAGTTTGAGCACACGTAAGGCGTTCTGATGCGCTCGCCCTGAAACCTGAAACCTGGCCCCTGAACCCTTATGCGCGCAACAACGCGGCCAAATGGTCGGCGGCGGTGGCGAGGACGACCAGATGGAGCAGATCGTCCGCCTCCAACAGCGTGCCCGCGTGGGGCAGAAACGTCTTGCCGCCCCGACTAATCGCGGCCACATGAATCTCACCGGGCCGCGTCAGGGCGCTCACCGGACGCCCCACGAGCAGCGCGGGCACCCCAACATCCATCAGATCCACATCGCTGCCCAGACTCGCCACCGGCTCCAAATTAGCATAGCTCAGCAGTTCGGCGATCCGGTTGATGCCCCAAGTGGTCGTCGTCACCGTCTGAATGCCGAGCCGCCGGTAGACCTCGGCGGACTGGGGGCTGTAGACGCGGGCGATCACGCGGGGAACGTGGAAGACGAGGCGGGCTAAGCGGGCCACCACGATGTTCACGTCATCGCGGGTGGTTACGGCAGCCAACCCGTCGCTCTGTTCGATACCTGCCGCCACCAGCACCGCCCGGTCGAGCACATCGCCCACCATTTTTCGCCCACTGAAGCCTGGCGACAGATTCGCGAAGGTGGCGGGATCGGGATCCACCAACATCACCGTATGTCCGGCGAGCGCAAGCCGTTGCGCTAACCCGCCGCCGATGCGACCACAGCCCAAGATTAGCGCACGCATCTGGTCACTCGCTTTCGTTTGCCATGTTAGGCCAGGTTTCAGGGGCCAGGTTTCAGGTTTCAGGTCGAACGCATTAAGAAGCCATGTTTCAGCATCGGCGGTTTTAGCTTGACCGTTGAACCCTACGACTTGCGGCTTTGCGGCTTTGCGTCAGATCGCTGAACGGTCAAGCTCGTTTGAAACATGCCTTAGGTGGAGACGCAAGATTTTGCGTCTCTACGGTGCCCGCCGGCGGCGCACCACGAACTTCCGCACCTCGTCGGCGATCAGCAGCGCCGGGGTGCAGAGCAACAGAAACAGCCAGTCGCGCCCGGTCAGCGGCGCGGTGCCGAAAATGCCTTGGAGCCAAGGCACGTAGGCCAGCAGAATGAGCAGCACCAACTCGACCGCGATGCCGACCCAGATCATGCGATTGGTGAAGAGCGGCATGCTGAAGATCGAACTGCGCTCGGTGCGCTGCGCGAAGAGGTTGCCAACTTGGCACGCCACAATCGCCCCCAGGGTCATCGTTGTCGCCGCCGCATAAAGCGGGCCGCTGTCTGGCAGGCTCAACCACTGGCCGGCGTAGCCGTTCGCCCAATAGTAAACATAGAAGGCCAGCATCGCCACGCCGCCCTGAATCATGCCGAGGAACAGCAACGAGCGCAGCAGCAAGCCCCGGTTAATCAGGTGGTCGCTGCGCCGCCGGGGCGGCAGATCCATCACCCCCGGTTCGGCGGGTTCGGCACCCAAGGCCAAAGCAGGCAGCATATCCGTCCCCAAGTCAATCGCCAGCACCTGCATCACCGTCAGCGCCAACGGAATGCGCCCCCCGCTCAGCGCGAACAGCATAAACGGCACTGCTTCGGGCATGTTGCTGGTGAAAATGTAGGTGACGAACTTGCGGATATTCGCGTAAACCGCCCGGCCCTCTTCAATGGCATGCACAATCGTGGCGAAATTATCATCCGTCAGGATCATCGCAGCAGACTCGCGGGCTACATCGGTGCCGCTCAGTCCCATCGCCACGCCAATGTCGGCCTGCTTGAGCGCCGGGGCGTCGTTCACGCCGTCGCCCGTCACCGCTACGACATAGCCAAGCGCTTGCAAGGCCATCACAACGCGCAGTTTATGCTCCGGGGCGACCCGCGCAAAAATCACTTCTTGCTGCAACGCCGCCGCCAGTGCCGCCTCGTCAAGCGTCTCAAGCTCGCTCCCCGTCACCAAGCGCGGTCGTTCGCTTTGCACAAGGGTCAGGCGACGGGCGATGCTCTCGGCGGTCAGCCCGTCGTCGCCGGTGATCATCACGATGCGGATGCCAGCGCGCCGACATTTGGCGACCGCCTCGGCCACTTCGGGGCGCGGCGGGTCGTACATCGCCACGAGGCCCAAAAAGACCAGTTCCTGCTCGATCTGTTCGTCGCCGCCCAACACACCCACGTCAGGCAA
>CAIRDL010000566.1 GCA_903877345.1 uncultured Oscillochloris sp.
ACAGATCGCCGAGCTTGAGGCCAGTCTGACGGCGGCGCGGACGAACGGCAGTCGCGCCAGGATTGCGGACTTGACCGCACGTATCGCCGAGTTGTGGCGGCTACGGCGCAAGGAACTCGCGAGCGCCGAGTGGAACGCCGATCGGCGCACGGCACCGTGGAGGCACCCCCAATGACCACCCGTGACCGCATTGCCCTGGCGCTCGTCACGCACCCCGAGCTGAGCGACCGCGCCATCGCCAAACACCTGCACCATCGCTACTGGAGCGATGTACGCGACGTGCGCCGAGCGCTGGATCGAGCAAAGGCCGTTGCGCCGGTTCACGCGCCACCGGTGGCACGACTCACCCCGCACGAAGAAGCGATGAGCGCGGCGCTCGTGCGGCACATCCAGCGCGTAGACGACGCCGAAAAGTATCACCTGCGCCTCACCCTGCTGATGGTGCGCTATCGCCCGTTTTACACGCCGACGACCGGCAAGGGCTAAGCCTCGCCGGTCGTCTGAAACCCACATAACATCGAAAAGGATACCACACACTTGGAGAAGAAGACCATTGAGATCTCCCTGCTCATCCTAGGCTGTAGCGCCACGAAACGGCACGACGCAGACCTGATGCCTGCGCTTCAGCGCTACGACGGGCCGATGTACCGCGTGCTTCGCAAGGCGCTGCGTGAACGGCCAGGTCTGGCGGATCGGTTGAAGATCTGTGTGCTGAGCGCTGAGCATGGACTCATCAGCGCGAACACGCCGATAGCTGACTACGACCGGCGGATGACCCGAGAGCTGGCGACGAACATGCGCCCGAAGGTGGTGGAGCAAGCGAATGAGATCTTCGGCGGCATACGTTGGCCCGGATTCATTGCGTGCGGGAAAACGTATAGCATCGCGCTCCCGGCTCAAATCTGGTACGCGGACATGCGCTCCTCCTTCGGCGGCATCGGGTGTCAGTTGGCCCAACTGAAGACCTGGCTCGGAGGACTGCCATGATCCCATCCCTCTCGACGCTGGTGCGCCACCACCTCGCCACCCCCGCGCAGCCGTTGCCCGGCGCGACTGCCGGAATCACCTGGATCTGGGCCGCGAACGGGCTGTTCAAGCGTGGCGTCGGGGCCGACCTCGACGCCCTGATCCAGGTTGCCGACTACGTGCCACGCGGGCGAGCCTCTCAGCTTGTCCCGCCCGGTCTCGCCCCGCTCCTACCGCATGTGCAGTGGCCCGCGTGGCCGGGGCGCATCGGCGGCACGTTGCTCAACCCGTTGCTGGCAAGCGCCCGCCACGCCGTCGTGAACGGCACCGCCATCGAGAAACAGTTCTTCATCGTCGCGGGCGCTCCTGGAGCGCTTCGGCTCATCGCCCCGTCTGGGCAACAGGCAACGCCAGCACGAGTTACCTACGCGATGCCAGCGGGCGAGCGCATCCTCGTAGACATCCACAGTCATCACCAGATGCCGCCCTTCTTCAGCGCCACCGACGACGCCGACGACCTCGGCCTTTCGGTCAGCGTGGTGATCGGCACTATCTTCACCCTGCCCACCATCCGCTGTCGGCTCAACGTCTACGGCCATCGGCAAGCCGTCCCTGCGCGCATGCTGTTCGACCAGCTTAGCCCCTTCGTTGATAGCTACGGAGTTTTGTGATGCACGCGCTGACCATCACCCCGATCAGTCCCTTCCGCATTCCGGCGCAGCCGCTTGTCATCACGCTCGTCGGCTGCGGCGGCACCGGCTCACACCTCGCCCAAACGCTGGCTCGGCTCGCTCGGCACGTTCGCGAGAGCGGCGGCCTGCTGGATCTGACCTTCATGGACGGCGATACCGTTGAGCCTAAGAACGTCGGTCGCCAATTGTTTGCGCCCTCGGAGGTGGGCCGCAACAAAGCCCAGGTGCTCGCCACCCGCTTCAGCGCCGTCTTTGGCCTGCCCATCAGCGCCGTGCCCCAGATGGCAGATCGGGTGCAGCAGTTTGACCACCACTGCAGGGGAGCCACGGGTTGTGGATTGAACTGAAGCGGATGGGCGGCAAGCCGACGGCAATCCAAGAAGCGTGGCACGGGGCGCTGCGGCAACAGGGCTATGCCGTGGTCGTAGTGGCGGGGTGGCACAACGCTGCCGCCGCCATCCTCAGCTATCTCGAGGTTGATGTGGAAGAGGGTGGGTTCTAGTTGGAAGCATAGCGAGCGTGCATTATCATGAGCCTGCATAGAAGGTACAGGAATGTTCTGTCATACCGCCATCCTCAGCACCTATGCCGTCGTCTCGGTGACGACGGCAGGGGCGATCATCGGCGGTGACGGCGAGCCGGTCTCGCCGTCAACCGTCAACCGCCTGTGTCGCGCTGGCGTGCTCACCAAGCGCATGGGCAAAGTCACCACCGCATCGTTACGGGCCTACCTGGAAGGCAGCGACCAATGGCAACGCGGCAGCGGCGAGCAAAGGGGAGCGGCAGCGTCTACCGGGTCAAAGGGCGCGGTTGGGTCGCGCAGCGAGACCGCCCCAGCGCTGACGGGAAGCGCCACCTCGAACGGCGCACCTTCGCCACCCGTGCTGAGGCTCTTGGACAAAGTGCCGACTGGCAACGCGAAGCGGAAGCCCTGAACCGCCATCCGCAGGCCGGGGACACGGTGCGAGCGTGGTGCCAGCACTGGCTAAACACCAAAACCGATGCTGTGACGCTGAAGAGCCTCGCGATCTACGCCCGGAATCTTGGCTACGCCACGGCGCACATTGGCGATGTGCGCCTCTACGATCTCACCCCGCAACACATCCGCGAGACCCTTGCCGCCCTGGTACCCAGTGACACGACCCCCGGCCTTGCGCCGCGCAGTCGTGCCTCCGTGCGCTCAACATTGCGATCCGCCCTCCAGATGGCGGTACAGGATGGCGTGCTCGACCGCACCCCGTGTGCGGCGGTTGAGGTTCCGAAAGTGGCACGCTTCGAGGCGTATGCTCTGAGTGACACCGAGTTAGCCTTGTTGTTCGCGGTGATCGCAGGCACCCGCCTGGAAGCGTTCTGGCGTTTCTTAGCTGATTTGGGGATGCGCGTGGGCGAATTGTGCGCCGCTCGCTGGGCCGACTATGACCGCGAGAAAATGACGCTCCGCATTCGGGCCACGAAGACCGACCGCGAGCGCTACGTGCCACTCACAGGGACACATAGAGCGCTCTTGGATGCCCAATGGTGTGCGCTCCAGGACAAGCGCAGCGACAACCCAAAATGGCATGAGCACGGACTGCTGTTCCCGTCACATTTGGGAACGCGCTTGATGCACCAAAGCCTCCAAGTCACGTTCAAGGCAGCACTGGCTTGCGCTGGGTTGCCTCACCGCATCCGCATCCATGACCTGCGGCATACCGCAGCGACCAATTTGATTGCCGCAGGCGTGGACATCGCTACGGTGCAATACATCCTCGGCCATCGCACCAGTGCGGTACTCTTAGAAATCTACAGCCATCACCACGCGGATCGCGACCGGGCCGCCGTGGAGAAGGTTGAGGAAAAGCGCAAGCAAGCGTAGGAACCAGAAAGGCGCGAGGGCTGTACGGCTCTTGCGCCT
>CAIRDL010000567.1 GCA_903877345.1 uncultured Oscillochloris sp.
ACGGCATACGGTCAATCTCCCGCATGCCTACGGAATCGCCCGCTTTCCGATTACCAACGCGCAGTGGCTCGCCTGGGTTGACGATGGTGGCACCGCATCGCGCTATGCCGACGATGATGACCTGAACCACGCGAATCAGCCGGTGGTGGGCGTGACCTGGGACGCCGTGAACGCCTTCTGTGCCTGGCTGACGACGCAGGTGGCTGATGCCTTACCGGAAGGCGCGGTGGTGCGGCTGCCGAGCGAGGCTGAGTGGGAGGTGGCGGCGCGTGGGGGAACGGAGGCACGACGCTACCCCTGGGGGAACACGTGGCGCGATGATAGCGCGGCGATGGAGGAAGATCGCCAGACTCGCGGCGTTCAGTGGACGGTTCCGGTTGGTTGCTACCCATCCGGCGCGGCGGCATGCGGTGCGCTTGACATGGCTGGGAACGTCTGGGAGTGGACGCTCGACCGCTGGCGTGCCTACCCTGGTGCCGCGAAACCCTTTACACAAGACACCTTGGTTGTGGTACGCGGTGGCGGATATGACACCAGTAGAACATATGTTCGCTGCGGGGCGCGGAACTGGGATCGTCCCGTCGACGTCAGGTACGGCGACGGCGGTGTGCGGGTGGTGGTGTCCCCTCGCTCGCACAAAGGTTCTGATTTCTGACTTCTGAATCCTGTTTTCTGCATTTCTGAAATTCTGTTCGGTGTAAAGCGTTTTCAGGTTGTGACGAGTGGCTGGTGTGTCACCCATCCGGCGCGCCGAAGGCGCGGATCGCGATTTTTTTGGGCGGGCGACCGCTGCGGAGAAGCGCACGCAAAGCCGCAAAGCCGCAAAGCCGATCATGGCTATCGGTTATCGGTTATCGGTTATCGGCTATCGGCTATCGGCTATCCTTTTTGAGCGGAGATCAGCGCCATGTCCGATCCCGACCTTCACCGGCTGCGTACCGAAATCGCCCGCCTTGATCAGGTCATTGCGAGTCTGGAAGGCATGCCCGAGGCCCAGGCTCCCCTGCGGGAGCAGCGGGCGGCGAAGGCCCGTGAATTGGCGCGCCTCGACGGGCGTGCGCCCGCCGAAGGCACGTCCATCAACCAATCCGGCCAGTCCGGTGGGGTGAGCCTCGGCGCACACAACGCTTTTGCCGGCCCGGTCAGCATCGGCGACGTGGTGGGCCGCGACCGCATCACGTCGCAGGGGCCGATCATCCTCGGCTCCATCCACAGCGGGGGCGACACGCATATCGCCGGGCGCGACCAGACGATCACCCACTACGCGGGCGATGCGCCGACATCCGAAACTGCCGCCGCGCCAACATCGCCCGCCGCGCCCGACACGGTTGACTTGGAACTCTCCATCGCCCGTGCTGAAGCGGGCTACCGCGTCGAGGCCCGTTTCACGCGGCCCGACAGCCACGCCGAGGTGAGCATCCCGTCCGAATCGCTGAGCATCGCCTACCCGGCACTCCTGGCGGACTGGCTCGACCCCGCCGCCTACGGTGCTCGGCTCAGCGCGGCCCTTTTTGCCGCCCCTGCCCTGCGCGACCTGACCATCCAGGCGCTCGCGGTGGCCCAGTCGCTGCGTGCGCCGCTGCGTTTGCGTCTGCGCCTCGACCCCGCCGACGGCCCCTTGAACGCCCTGCGCTGGGAAACCCTGTGCCACCCCACCAGCGGCGACCCGCTGCTCACCAGCCAGCAGGTCTGGCTGATGCGCTCCCTCGGCAGCGCCGACTGGTCGC
>CAIRDL010000568.1 GCA_903877345.1 uncultured Oscillochloris sp.
CCTCACGCCTCACGCCTCACGCCTCACGCCTCACGCCTCACGCCTCACGCCTCACGCCTCACGCCTCACGCCTCACGCCTCACTTGCCCGACCTAGATGATTAAAAAAATCTGCATCCCTTACAGCGTGATAAACCCACGCCGGGTGGCCTCTGCAACAGCGGCGGTGCGGTCGGCCACCGCCAACTTGCCGAAGATGTGGATCAGGTGCGATTTGACCGTGGCCTCGCTGATGTGCAGGGTGCGGCCAATCTCCTTATTGCTGGCCCCACGGGCCACCAAAGCCAGCACCTCGATCTCGCGCTCGCTCAGGCTCGCATCGGGGGGCGCACGCATCCGATCCATAAGCCGGGCGGCCACCGCCGGAGCCAGCAGGCTCTTGCCTCCGGCCCCCGCCCGGATGGCCCGAAACAGTTCGTCACGCGGGGTGTCTTTCAGCAAATAGCCGATGGCCCCCGCCTCAATCGCCCGCAGGATGTTGGCGTCACTGTCGTAGGTCGTCAACACCAGCACGTAGGTCTGCGGGAAACGAGCGCGGATTTGAGTCGTCGCAGTCACACCGTCCATCACCGGCATTTGCAGATCCATTAGCACTACGTGCGGCCGCAGGCGCTCCACCAATGCCAGCGCCTCGGCACCGTTACTCGCTTCGCCCACCAGTGCCATGTCGGGTTGGCTAGCGAGCATTCCCTGAAGGCCCGCCCGCACCACCGGGTGATCATCGCAGATCAGAATATGGATCGTTGCCATCTGAAGCTCCGCCTACCTACCTCAAGCCGCCGCGACCTCCACCACCACCGTGGTGCCCTCGCCGGGCGTACTCTCCACGGTGAGCGCACCCCCAAGCAAGCCGACCCGTTCGCGCATGCTGGTTAGCCCGTAGCCGCTGTCGCTAAGCGCGCCGGGGAGGCTGGTGTTAGCAAAACCGACACCGTCGTCCTGCACATCCAGGAGCAGCGTGTCCTCCATGAACGAAAGCGTCAGGGTAACGCTACTGGCGCGGGCGTGTTTGCGGACATTCGCCAATGCCTCTTGCGCTACGCGGAGCAGGGTTACTTCCACTTGGGTCGGCAGCGGGCGCGGCGTGCCGGTGATGGTTACGGTCGCCGCGACCCCACTGGCGGCACGCCACGTCTGGGCTAGGCGCTGGAGCGCCTCCGGCAGCGAAGCTTGGTCAAGGGCCTCAGGGCGCAAGGCCCACACCAAGCGCCGCGCTTCGTCCAACCCCTCGCGAGCGCTGCGGCGGGCCTGATCCAGATGTTGGCGTGCGCCGACCGGAATAGCGGCTAAGTCAGGCTCGGCGGCCTCCAGGTGCATCACCATGCTTGTGAAGTCTTGGGCCAGCGTGTCGTGAATATCGCGGGCCAAGCGCTGCCGCTCTTCCAGTACACCCGCCGCACGTTCGGCGACGGCCAGTTCGCGACGGGTCGCCGCCAGTTCGGCGATGGTCTGCTGACGTGCGGCAGCCAGTTCGGCGTTCTGTGCTGCCAGGGCCTCGGCTGACTCGTGGGCCTGCTGCACTTGCTCCAACAGAGCCTTCATCATCTGAAGGTCTAGAGCGTGCTAAAGCGGGGTTTGTCGCTCATAAGACAGAAGGGGCGCTTTTCTTCGCGTATAATGCGCCCTGTGGTTTGAGCCGCAGTGGAGTTATGCGCGATGATCGAGATCAAAGCCCCGGTGCGCGTCCGTTTTGCCCCCAGCCCAACGGGCTATCTGCACATCGGTGGTGTACGCACGGCCCTTTTCAACTGGCTTTTTGCCCGTCACTACGGCGGCCAGTTCATTTTACGCATCGAAGACACCGACGAGAAACGCTTTGTCGCGGGGGCCGACGACGATATTATGGCCTCGCTGCGCTGGGTTGGGATTATTTGGGACGAAGGCCCCGATATCGGTGGCCCCCACGCGCCCTATGTCCAGTCGCAACGCAGTGATCAGGGGATCTATAAGACGTATGCCGACCAACTCCTCGCGGCAGGGCATGCGTACATGTCTTTCACCACTGAGGAGGAGTTGGCCCAGTTGCGCGCTGAGGCCGAAACGAAGGGCCTCAAGTCGTTTCGCTTCCGGGGCCGCGAGCGCGATTGGCCCCTTGAACGCCAACGCGAACTCGCAGCAACAGGCAAGCCCTACACGATCCGCTTCAAGACGCCGCTTGCCGGCGAGACTCGCTTCAGTGATTTGGTGCGCGGGGCCAATGAGATTGTCGTCCAGCACGAGCAGTTGCAGGATCTGGTGCTGATCAAGGCTACCGGCATGCCGGTCTACCATTTTGCCCACTTGGTTGACGATCACCTGATGGGCATTACCCATGTGCTGCGCGCTGAGGAGTGGGTGCCCTCCACGCCGTACCATGTGCTGCTCTACCAAGCGCTCGCGTGGAACTTGCCAGTCTTCGCCCATTTGCCGGTGATTCTGCGCCAGGATGGCAAGGGGAAACTCTCGAAGCGCAAGGACGATGTGGCCTCTAACCGCTTTTGGGAGCGTGGCTACTTGCCGGAGGCGATGGCGAATTATTTGGCGCTCCAAGGGTGGAGTTACGACGATAAGACTGAGTTGATGAGTCTTGCGGAGATTGTCGAACGCTTTACGCTTGACCGGGTGCAGGCCAGTGGGGCGCGTTGGAACCCCGACAAGCTGCGCGACATGAATGGCATTTACATCCGCAAGCTGCCTGTTGAAGTGGTTGCAGAGCGCACGCTGCCCTTCTTGGTGAAAGCGGGCCTCATCGCCGATCCGCCAACTGAGGAGGAGCGCGCCTACGTTCGCACGCTGCTGCCTTTGGTTCACGAGCGCCTGGAGGAGTTGGGCCAAGCGCCTGAGTTGCTCGAATGCTTCTTTAAGCCGGTACAGCCTGGCCCTGACGGGTACGACCCCGCGTTGCTCATTCCTAAGAAACTAGACGCCGCGCAGACGGTTGGGTTCTTGCGCGCCGCCCACGCGACATTGACCGCGCAATTGGATTGGTCTGCCGAGGCGCTGGAAGTGCGTTTGCGTGCGCTTGGCGATGAACTTGGGGTGAAACCTGGCCCGCTCTTCGGGACGGTGCGCGTGGCAGTTAGCGGGCGAACTGTGGCACCGCCGCTCTTCGCGATGCTGGCTGCCTTGGGGCGCGAGCGTAGTTTGGCGCGGGTCGCCGCTGCCGCTGCCGCGCTGGCGTAAGGTGCTTCGCAGGCTGTACAAAGGGAAAAGAGGAGCCGCGCTTTTATAGCAATCCTATTGGGGTTGTTGCGTGGAGTCAAGGCTTCAGCCGGATAGGGCCGCCTAAAGGCTCGACTC
>CAIRDL010000569.1 GCA_903877345.1 uncultured Oscillochloris sp.
GCGTAATCGAGCAATCGAGGTGCGTAATCGAGCAATCGAGGTGCGTAATCGAGCAATCGAGGTGCGTAATCGAGCAATCGAGGTGCGTAATCGAGTAATCGAGGTGCGTAATCGAGTAATCGAGGTGCGTAATCGAGTAATCGAGGTGCGTAATCGAGTAATCGGGGTGCGTAATCGAGTAATCGGGGTGCGTAATCGAACAATCGGGGTGCGTAATCGAGCAATCGGGGTGCGTAATCGAGCAATCGGGGTGCGTAATCGAGCAATCGGGGGGCGTGATCGAGCAATCGGGGTGCGTAATCGAACAACTGGGGGCGTGATCGAACAATCGGGGTGCGTAATCGAACAACTGGGGGCGTAATCGAGCAATCGGGGTGCGTAATCGAACAACTGGGGGCGTCATTGAACCAATGAGGTGCGTACTTGGCAAAAGAGTCAAGCACTGCCTCCATGACCAAAGCCTTGACGCTTCTTCACGACCCGAAGAGGACTGTTAGCGTAGCGCTTCTCGGAAAGCTTTGGTGCATGCTGACCGCCGACGGCTGATCGCTTCTGATGACGGTTGGCGGTCGGCAGTCGGTCGTCAGTGGTCAGCCGTCGCAGTAGCGGTACGAGCAACTCCAACGAGACTTCTTCTCTTCCTGGGCCACAGAAGCGCACAGAAACCTCTATTTCTGTGCGCTTCTGTGGCGAACGCTTGTTGTAGGACTAGGTTCACACTTGAACCGCGTGCAGTGTCGGAACGCTGTCGCGCCGGGTCACAGTGGCGAGTGGCAGGCTAATCGTGAAGGTGCAGCCAGCGCCCACGCTGCTCGTCACCCGGATTTGGCCGCCGTGCGCCTCGATGATCGAACGGACAATCGCCAAGCCCAAGCCCGAGCCGCCCGTCGTCTGGTGGCGAGCTTCATCAGCCCGATAGAAACGCTCGAAGACATTGGGCAAGTGTTCGGCAGGAATGCCACACCCGGTATCAGTCACCTCAATCACAAGGGCGGCACTGGTCTGGTAGGCAACGAGCGTCACCGCCCCGGTTGCGGGCGTATGGCGCAGAGCGTTGCTCACCAAATTGCCAAGGACACGGGCCAGTTGCTCAACATCCCCGTTGACCGTCGGGAGGTCGGGCGGCACCTGCACGCTCAACGTGACGGCGGCTTGTGTCGCGGCGTGCTGATAAAGGTACGCCACACGCTCAAGCAGCGGTTGCAATTCAACTGGCTGACGCTTGAGCGGCAACTCGCCCGCGTCGGCCAACGAAAGCGTGTGTAGATCCTCGACGAGATGGAGCAGCACCTGGGTCTCGTCGTACATCGCCGTCAGGCGGGCGGGCGTGGGGCGCAACGTCTCATCACGGATCGCTTCCAAGTAACCGGCGAGCACGGTGAGGGGCGTGCGTAAATCGTGGGCAATGTCGGCGGTCATGCGACGGCGCAACTCGGTGGCTCGGTCAAGGTCGGCACTCATATGATTGAACTGCACAGCCAGTTCGCCAATTTCGTCGCGGGAACGCACCGGCACATGCTGGCGCAAATCACCGTTGGCAATCGCCCGCGCTGCCGCCGTTAAGTCGCGCACCGGGCGGGTGATCACGCGGGCGAGCAACAACCCGAGGACAAGCGCGACGGCAACGGCTCCCAGACCAGCAGCGGCCAAAGCGTGATCCGTGCGTGCCAAATAGAGCAACTCCGCCGAGTCGCGGCGGGTGGGCGGAGCAATCGTCAGCACCATACCGACCGTTTCGCCCGCCACAGTGACAGGCGTACCGAGGGCAAACGCCTCGGCGGGGGCTGCACGCCCGCGCCAGAGTGGGTTTGGCGAGACGAGGATCGTCCCGTCAGTGTCGGCGAGTATAAAGTCAATGCGCGGCCCAGTATCACCATCAGACTGCGCGGGGCGCGGCTTCCGCATGAGCTCGTCCACACCGCGCCAGGTGTGTTGCTGCGCGTAATAGGCACTGAGTTGGACGACAAACTCGGTGCGGCGCTGTTGGAGCACATAGGCGTCAAATTCGCTGACCACCGATTCGCGCAGAAAGAGCGCCACCAATGCAATCCCGGCGAGGCTCGTGAGCGCGAAGGCCAAGACAAGTTTGGTTGAAAGCGAGCGCATCGCGGTCATCCTTCTGGCGACACGCGGCAGCGGTAGCCAGCGCCAAACACAGTCTCGACATACTGCGGGCGCGTCGGGTCTGGTTCAATCTTGCGCCGCAGATTGCGAATGTGGACATCAATCGTGCGCTCGACCCCTTCGTAGGTATTGCCTTGGAGTTTTTCGAGCAACAGTTCGCGGGTAAAGACGCGCCCCGGTGCAGCCATCAGCACGGCGAGAAGGGCGAACTCCGAGGGGGTGAGGCTTGCGGGTTGGCCGGCAATCGTGACTTCGCGGGTCGCATGGTTAAGTTCCAGCGCCCCGACGCGCAGCAACTCGGTGGTCATGGGGTTTTGGGCGGCGGTGGTGCGCCTAAGCACAGCGCGGATACGGGCCACCAACTCCTTCATCCCAAAAGGCTTGGTGATGTAGTCGTCGGCACCGAGTTCGAGGCCCACGACCTTGTCGGTTTCCTCAATGCGAGCGGTGAGCAGAATGACCGGCGCGGTGCAATCACGCCGGTAGGCTTGGAGAAAGCCAAAGCCGTCGAGTTTCGGCATCATCACATCAAGTAGCACGAGATCCGGCTTAGTGCGGCGGGCGATAATCAATCCTTCGTCACCATCACTCGCCGTCAGCACGCGGTAGCCCTGCTCGCCCAAATAATCGGCCACCAGCACCCGCACGCTCTGGTGGTCATCTACAATCAGAATCGTAGCCTTCATGTGCCCGCACCTTTGTTTAGCTTCACTAGATGCAGTATAACCGGGCAGTGTTTAGAAATGGGGTAGAACGGGAGTAGCGTGCTGTTTTGCGCAGTGGCTCGTCGGGTGGTTAAAGCCACCGGAGGCGTCTGGTCATGCTGAGCGCAGCGAAGAATCTCGGCCGGGACGCTTCGCTGCGCTCAGCGTGACAGCGTGCCTTTTGCGGTAGTGCCTATAGAGCAATCCTCTTGGAACCATGAAGGGGAAGCAAGGCTTTGCTTTACAGCTGAAGCCTTGCTTCCCCTTCATGACCTGAAGAGGACTGTTCTAGCAGCCTGCGCCACGAACGCTCAAGCTGAGCTTGTCTCTTTTGCCCCATGCCTTGGCGCGCACAACAAAGCCGGGGGCCATTGCAGGCTCCCGGCGAAAGGGAAGGCGCTTCTCGGGCGTCGCTGCGCTTACGGGTCGCGGCGCAGAAGCTCGGCGAGGAACTCCTGGGCACTCATACGGCGGCGTGGGCGGGGGGCTGAAACCCCGACCCGAGCGGGTGCCCGGCGCGGCAACAGCATCAGCGCAGTGCCAAGGGCGAAGAGGGCTAATCCGCCGAGGATGATGTTCTGGGGATCAAGCAACTCGTTGCCGGTCACTGGCAAGCTGGTGGGTTGCGCCGCCACGCTCGTCAGCGGTAGTTTCACCGGCTGTCCCACCCCCACCGAAGAGTTGGGCAAATCACCGGGGAGCACCACGGATGGCGGCATGGGGGTTGGGAGGGGCATGGCGGTTGGGAAGGGTACAGCGGTAGCGACGGCTAGTGCAGTGGCCGTCGGCAGCGGGGCTAGGCTCGTAAAGAAGAGGTGAACAACAACGACATCGTTGCCCCACACGGTCGCCAATGTGGGCGCTTGGGCAGCCGTACCCTCGCCGGTGCTGAGGGACAGAGAGACAAGGTATTTGCCGGGATCGAGCCAGAGATCATAGTTGCCGTTGCCATCACTGGTTACGGCAAAGGTACCTACCACGACGTGCTTACCCGGAGCCGGTGCCCCAGTACGGATGTCAATCACTGTGCCAGTGATGCGACCCTTGGCGATTGGGCCGGGGGAATGACCACCGCCACCGCCACCGTCAGATGTCGGGGCGAGAGGAGGGCGGGCCGAGGGCTGTAAGGCGGGCATGGCACCAGCGGGTGTTGGGACGGGGCCGATGGTAGCGCCAAAGCCCAAGGCCAATAGGCCGAAGAGCACCAGCACGAGGCCCGTTAGTTGTCGTCGCATAGACACCTTCCTTCCCTTTGGGGGCTTGCCCCACAAGCGTGTGTTACTGTCCATCCGAATGCTGAGATGGACGGGGAGGAACCGTTCCTCCCCGTTAGGGCTAGTTATAACACGTTGGCCTTACGGCAAGCGGCGGGGCGCGAGGCGGTCGGGATCGATCAGATCCTGATTGAGCAGGGCCGGGTTGATGTTCGCCGCTCTTGGCGTGACGGTGACATCCTGGTCGATCAGGTTGTTCGACTCGTTCTGCTCCTCGACGGCACCGTTCGGGTTGCGGATTGTACCCGACGCATTGCGGTTCCAGCTATCTACAAAAACGTAGATCTTGCTGGTTCCATCAATGAAGTAGCCCGGCCAAACGCTTGCTGTAGCCTCGTAGCCGTTCGGGTTGGTCGCGCTCGTCGCGGTGCTGACCAACGTCACGCTTTGCCCAGGTTGGAGCACACCCGTATAGTACCAGGCGATGCCGAGACAGGGCGAGAGTGAGCCACAGATGTCGTTCCAGCGATCATTCACTACCGGCACCCGCGACGGATTGATGTAGAGGTCAACCCAGAAGTTCGTGGCGGGAGCTTCACCCGTGTTAACGATGGTCACGGCGATTTGGGCTGGTATGTAGCCCTCCAGCTTGGCCGGGGTTAGCGTGAGCCGCCCGGACAACTCGGCCCGTGCGATCCGGCCATTCACCATCGGCAAGAAGGTCATCAGACCCCGCTCGCGGTAGCCCGTATCAACATTGCCGAACAACGTGTCTGGCACGATGTTCAACACCACCACCGGCCCGTCACTATCAAGGGCGTCGCTGCCCACATTGGCCGTCACCGGGGCATATTTCGCCAAAGCGGTGAAGGTGAGCACTGCCGTGCCTGCGGGCAACTTGGCAAAGCTGTAGCTGCCATCACTCGCCGTCGTCGTCGTCGCCAGCAACGGTCGATCCGGCATCAGGGTCGGCACCAAGTTCAGCGTCACCTGAACGCCAGCGAGCCGCTTCGTCTCGCTGGGGTCGCGAACGTTGTTGCGGGAGTCGTCCATCCAGGCCAAGCCGCTGACCCCGCTCGTGCCCGCGATGCCCGCGCCGACGGTAAACAACTGTTGCCCGCCGATCATGGTGAAGCTGACGGTCGTTCCGTCGTTAC
>CAIRDL010000570.1 GCA_903877345.1 uncultured Oscillochloris sp.
TACTTCGTCCACTCTTTCTACTGCGATCTCACTGACCCGGCCCTTGTCGCCGCCCGTACCGCTTATGGTCTCGCGTTTCCTAGTGTGTTCATGCACCATACCCTGGCGGCCGTGCAATTTCACCCTGAAAAATCGGGGCGTTACGGCCTCCAGTTCTTGCGGAATTTCGTGACGCTGGCCTGCGCTCCTCGCCCGGATGTAGCGTCCTCAACAGCTGCAACCTTACCCCCAAAAAACTGATGGAACTTATCCCTGCGATTGATCTGAAAGACGGGCGCTGCGTGCGCCTGTACCAAGGCGATTTTGCCCAAACAACCGTGTACGGCGACGATCCTGCGGCGATGGCGCTGCGCTGGGTGGGCCAAGGTGCCCAACGGCTCCATGTGGTAGATTTGGACGGTGCCCGCGATGGACGGCCTACCAACCATGCGGCGATTCGGGCGATTGTACGCGCCGTCGCCATACCCGTGCAGCTTGGCGGCGGGTTGCGCCGCGAGGATGACGTGCGCGCCGCCCTCGACCTCGGCGTGGCGCGGGTCATTCTTGGCACGGCTGCAGTTGAGCAGAGCGCCCTGGTGGCCCGTTTGGTCGCCGAGTTTGGCGAGCAGGTGATTGTCGGGGTTGATGCCCGCGATGGGCTGGTAGCGACCGCCGGTTGGACGGCGACCGCCCCGGTGTTGGCAACCGTTTTGGTGCAGCAGATGGCCGCATTGGGCGTGCGCCGCGTGATTTATACCGACATCAGCCGTGATGGTACGCTGACCGAACCCAATTTCGCCGCCCTAACTGAGTTGATCCACCCCGCTGGCCCCGCCATTATCGCCAGTGGTGGCATCGCCCAGCTTGAGCATCTCCGCCGTTTAGCGGCCCTCGGTGCCGAAGGGGCGATCATCGGTAAGGCACTTTATGATGGTAAATTTGATCTGACGGCGGCGCTTTTGGATTGCGGATTTTAGATTGCAGATTTTAGCTAGTACCGCTTTCTGGAAGTCCGTACCGGGTTCTGACCGCTGACCGCCGACGACTGACCACTTCCGACAACGGTCGGCGGTCAGTGGTCAGCGGTCGCAACTGGTCACAGACTTCCAAAAAGCTGTACTGGTAGCCACACCGCATAGCGTAACTGACCCGGGTCGTTCTGCTGCGTTCAACCTGAAACCTGGCATCTAGCACCTGAAACCTTGTCCTAGCTACAAAGGATACCTCTATGACCTCGAATCCTGATATAACTGCCAAGTACGAGGAAGAGCGTCTACGCGCCCATGAGCAGTCGCAGATTGTCTATCTCCAGGGCCAGATTGACGAACTGCGCCGCATGTTGAAAGACCAGACGAACAAGTACAACTGGGCGATGGAGCAGGTGCGGAAGACGGAGGGCGCGGTTACGCAGGTGCAGAGCCTGTTTGAACGGCATGCCACCGAGATGATCCAGGCGGGCGAGGCGGTGCGCCGCGATGTGATTTCCCTCCGTAAAGAGATTGCCGGGGCGCTAGTGAAAATTGATGAGGGTGTGCGCCCCATCCGCGATATGCAGGTGCAGATCCAACAAGTTGCCGAGGCCCGCAAGCAGGATCGCGACTTCTTCACGCCCTGGCTCAGCCGCATTGAACAGGCCGAACAGCAGATTATCGCGGTGCGCCCTTTGATTAAGGAACTGGACGACCGCCAACGCCAGATGCTGCTCCAGTTTGACCGGCTGCGCGAGGCTGATACGGTCGCGGTGCAAGAGGCGCGGCGGGTCGGTGACGAGCTTCAGCTTGAGAAGCAAAGCCTGCGCCGCCAGTCCGTTGAGGCGCAACAACTGGTCGCCGATCTACGCATCGTGCTAGAGGAACATGCTTCGCGGATCAGCCGCCTTGACGATATTCGCCAGCATATTGACCTCTTCGCCGCGACGATTCCCGGCCAGATTATCGAGTTGGCGGGCAAACTGCCAGAGCTAACCACCGAGATTAAGCGCGTCGAGCGTGTCTCCACGGAGCGCTTTTTGATGAACCAAGAGCGTCTGGAGGACGTGCGCCAACAGGCCGATGAGAAGATCGACGAA
>CAIRDL010000571.1 GCA_903877345.1 uncultured Oscillochloris sp.
CCAACCGTCAGTAGGATAGGGCAGCTTGTACTGGTCAAAGATCTTCTTGTTAAAGTAGACAGCGAGGGGCGAGAAATCTTTGGGCAACAGGTACTGTTTGCCTTCCCACTGACCTGGCGCGAGTACTCCAGGCAGGTAGATGCTCGTGTCAAGCGGGTAGGCAGTGCTAGTGATGAACGGCGCAAGGTCAACAAAAGCCCCCTTACGCACAAACCGGGGCACTGCATCATCGCCAATCTGGAGAATGTCGGGCGGGTTGCTCGCGGCGATCTGGGTCAAAATGCGGGCGTAATAATCACCGCTTCCGACTGGCTCGAGTTGAACCTGAATGTCGGGATTCGCCTGCTCAAACAGTTCGATAATTTTGAGATGGGGCGCGAGACCCTCGCCGCTATCGCCGGTGCCAACACGCAGCACAATCTTGGCCCCCGCAGGGCGAGGCGCAGGGGTTGGCATCACGACGACCGTGCGCTCCACCACGACGGTGCGTTCGACGGGTGTGGGCGAAGACGTGCTTGCTGCGCCGCCACACGCCGCAAGGAGCGCCGCGAGGGTGGCGAGGAGGAGGCTGAACGCCGCGTGCCGACGAAATTGTCCCTGCATAGAGCGGTCTCCGATGTAGTACAAGCCTGCACCAACTTGGTGTAGGGGTAAGGTTCAGATTGTAGATTGTAGATTTCTCGCAGCAGGACGCGGTGCATTCCATCTGATCCGTGATCCGTGATTGGTTAGGGTGCGGCCCAGTCACGGATCACGCATCATTAGTCCCAACGTTAGACAAGGTTCCAGGTTACTTTACAGTCTCGGCTGGCGCACGGCTGCCTGATGCGCTCGACCTGAAACCTGAAACCCGGCCCCTGAAACCTTGTCTTAAAGGCCACCGCTTACCCAGCGACGATCTCAATCGCTTTGTCGAACGCCTTGCGGAACAAGCCGGCGCGCCGATTGGTGTCCCAAATCTCGACTGAGGCGTCGCCCGCCGCCTCGACGACCACGCGCACCGTTTCGCCCAAGGTGACGTGGACAGCCTGCACCACTTGACTCTTGCTGCGCTCCAGGTACTCGGCCAGCCGCAACAGGGCACTGAGGCGAGCGATGAGGGTGCTGTCCTCCGGTTGCAGCACGGGCGTAAACGAACTGAGTTCGGAGAAACCTTTGCGGTGATTCCGCACCAGCGCGCCAAGAATGGCGATCTCGCGGTGAGTGAAGCCGAGCAGCGCTGCGTTATGCACCAGATACTCGCTATGTTTGTGATGATCGTAATAGCCGACCGCCACGCCGATGTCGTGAATCGTCGCCGCATAGCCCAACAGTTCCCGCGCCCACGGGCCGTAGCTGTGCAACGGGGCAAGTTGGTCGAACAGGCTCAGACAAATCGCGGCGACCTTCTGGCAGTGGGCTTCCTCATAGTAACTCAGGCGGGCCAAATTGAGGATACTGAAGCCACGCGGGTCTGCCAACAGCGGCGGGTCGGTGCCTTGGAGAAAATGGGCGTAGAAGAGCCCTTCGCGCACACCTTGGCCGCTGACGGTGAGCTGTTGGAAGCCACCTTTGTCCATTAGTTGCTCGATGATCACCGCCCCGGCAAGCGTAACATCGCTACGGTCGTCCTTCAGGCCCGGAATTTGCTCACGCTCGCGGTGGTCTGTGCGGATCAGTTGCTCGATGATTGCGGCCAGCGCCTCGCGACTAAGACTATACCCGTGAGCGCGGTCTAGGGGATAGGCGCGGCTTTTTTGGTCAATACGAGCCAGCGTGCGAACAGTGCCACCCATTCCGACAAGGGTATGCGCGGGATCAGCTCGCAGCCAGTCGAGGCTGGTGAAGGCGCTCCGGGCGGCATCACGCAGGGCGCGCAGATCGGTTTTGCTGATCGGATCGGTGCGGACAAAGCGCTCGGTGAAGCGCACGACGCCCGCCTGCACCGAGTAGGTCGCGACCGGACGCCGATCCGCAACCGCGACCACCTGGGTTGAACCACCGCCGGTGTCGAAGGTGAACCCGTGGCGCAAACCGAGGGCGTTGGCCGCCCCGAGGTAGCCGTAGTAGGCTTCTTCTTGGGCGCTAATAATGCGGAGATCGAGGCTGGTTGCGGCGTGCAGAGCCTTCCAGAACGCCGCTTGGTTGGTCGCCTCGCGGATGGCGCTCGTACCGACCGCAATAATCTGTTCGACGCCGGTACCTTGACAGTGGCGCTCGAACATCCGCAGCGCGTTCACCGCACGCCGAATGGGCTTAGCCTGAAGGCGGTGCGTCGCACCGACACCCTCGGCCAAACGCACCACCTCGCTCACCTCGTCGGTCAGGCGAAAACAGACTCCCGACTCGTAAGCCATGACAATCAGGCGGGTCGTATTCGAGCCTAAGTCAATGATGCCAATTTTGTGCATAGGTTGGGGATTAGGGGTTGGGGGTTGGGGATTGGGGATTGGGGGTTGGGGGTTAGGGGTTGGCTGCACCCACACACCGGGCTAAGACGCATCAATTTGCAAGTTCGTAGGCACTCTCCGGTTTTGGCTCACGCACGACTTCCTGATGCGCTTGACCTAAAACCTGACACCTGAAACCTAAAACCGTAGCACCGCCTCAATAGCCGCCACCACCTGCTCCAGTTCCGTATAGGTGATGATGAGCGGCGGGAGCAAGCGCAGCACGGTAGGGCCAGCGGGCAGGGCGAGGACGCCGCGTTCGAGCAAGGCCTGGAGCGTGGGCTGAACGCGGGTCTTCAGTTCAAGACCGACGAGCAACCCGAGACCACGCACCTCACGAACGGCGGGCAGTTGGAGTTCGCGCAGGCGACCCATGAGCCAAGCGCCCTTTTCGGCGGCTTGTTGGGGCAACCCTTCTGCCTGATAGACGTGCAGCGCAGCAAGGGCCGCAGCGCAGAGCAACGGGTTGCCGCCGAAGGTGCTGCCGTGCGCGCCGCCGGGCAACGGGCCGTGGCGCTCGTGAATGGCGACGGCCCCCATTGGCAGGCCAGCCGCGATGCTTTTCGCCAGAAGCAAGAGGTCGGGGGTAACGCCTTCATGCTCAACGGCGAAGAGCCGCCCGGTGCGCCCGAAGCCGGTCTGGATTTCGTCAACGAGCAGCAGCGCGCCGTGTTCATCACAGATCTGACGGGCGGCAGCAAGGTAGCCAGCAGGCGCGGGCCGGACGCCACCCTCGCCCTGCACTGGTTCGAGCAGCACGGCGGCGGTTTGCGCGTCCACTGCCTCGGCCAGCGCGGCGACATCGCCATACGCGACATGGGCAAAAGCGGGGACAAGCGGCTCAAACGGCTCG
>CAIRDL010000572.1 GCA_903877345.1 uncultured Oscillochloris sp.
ACGTCGGTGTAAAGCTGGGAAAGACGGATGACCGTGGCGGCTTGACCGGCGAGCGACTCGAAGAGGGCGATATCCTCAGGGTCGAATTCCCGCCCATGCTGTGGGTTGAGCGCCTGGGCACCGCCGATGATGCGGCCCTCGACGGCCCCGCGCTGTCCGCCAAGCTCGATGCGCGGTGCCCGCAACGGGACGCACAGGATTGAGCGGGTGATGAAGCCACTCTTCACATCAACCTGGCGGTAGAAGCGGGTATCCTGCCGGACATCGTTGGCCGTTATCGTTTCGCCGGTTGCCACCACATGGCCGATGATGCCCTGGCCTTGGGGCATCCGTTGGGCAAACATGTGCTCGCGTCGGTAGCCCGCCGCCATGTGCAGCACCAACTCGCCCGCTTTGTCGTCCCGCAGCCAAATCGAGGTCGCCTCAACTTCAAGCAATTCGCAGGCGAAATTCATGATGCGGTCGAGCAACTCGTCGCGGTCAAGGGTCGTGGTGAGCCGCGAGATGATTTCGAGCAGCGCTTGCTGGCGGCGCTCACGGCGCTGTGCCGTTGCCAACAAACGCGCCTTCTCGACTTCCGTCACGAGGCGCGAACAGAGCAACTCGATCAGCGTGACTTCATCACTGTCGTCGCAGGCATCGGGGGCCAGATTGAACAGTTGGACGATGCCGACGGGTTGGTTGTGGAGCATCAGCGGCACACAGTACATCGTCCGCAACGCTAGGCCCGCCATCTCGCCAAAACTGGCATCCCAATGCGGGTTCGTGGCGACATTGGGGATAAAGAGCGGGCGGCCCAAGTTGAAGACATGCCCGGCGACGCCCCGCTTGGCCCCGATGCGCGTCCCCACGAGGCGGTGGCTATGCTCGCTCCCTTTGACCACCTTGAAGACCAGTTCGTGGCTGGCCTCTTCATACAGGTAGAGCGTCCCAGCCTCGGCCCCGGTCACGGCGATCAGCAAACCGAGCATCTTGTCGAGCAGATCGTCAAGCTCGGTCGAGGCGGCAATCTGGTTGGCGCGGCTGATTACCTCGACATATTTGTGAAAGCGCGTTTCCCTTGCAGTCACAATGGGCCTCCGCAATTTAGGGTTAAGCCACGGTTCGTAGCTGCTTTACAGTTCTAGCCCATGCAAAGCGTTCTGATGCGCTCGACGACCTGAAATCTGAAACCTGGCCCCTGAAACCTTGTCAAGCCACGGTTGCAGACAAGCCGGGTTTCCTTTGCCGTCATGAGATGAAAGGCTTGGGGGGCGCATGGTAAACGGTAAAAACCCTGACGAAGTAACGGCACAAGGCAACGCTTCAGTGCCCGTTCGTTCGCGTGAGGGCGCGCACGTAGCGCACAAGCTCAGCGGGGTCGCCGGCGCAGGCGACGGGCAAACCCGTTGCTGCGGCGATACGGGGGAGGTCGTAGTCATCAAGGGTGCGCTCGCCCTGGTAATCGAACATGACGCGGGGCAGCAGGGCGCGGGCGCATCCGGCAGCGTTGAGCGCGGGCAGTACGTCTTGGGCGGTGAGCAGGCCACTAACGGTTACGGTTTCACCGAAAAACTGGTTCGGTACCGCCACCACTTGGGCCGTCAGCCCTTCGACTTCGTTCAGGCGCGCCGCCACTTTCGCCATCAGGGGTGCCATCAGCGTGCCACAGACGAGGCCGAGACTGGTGGGGTG
>CAIRDL010000573.1 GCA_903877345.1 uncultured Oscillochloris sp.
AATTACGCACCATTCAGTGTACCCTGCTCCTCGAAGAAGTGTACGAGAAAGTAGATTTTTCACGAGAAGAATCCGACCAAGAAGCTGGTTCAGCGGCATAGAACGAACGACAGCTACAGCAATCCTTTTGGACTCGTGAAGAGGAGTCAAGGCTTTAGCCGGCTGAAGCCTTGACTCCTCTTCACGACCTGGATAGGACTGCTCTATGCTCATTTCTTGGCTTACAGCATTATTCACCAATCTACAATCTAAGGATGCCGCAGGCTATCCACAAGATCGCGGGTCGCCTGCGTCGTTGGTGGCCCAAGGCGACTGACCAGCCAAGTGACAAAAAAGTTGACGGGCGCACCGAAGATACCCGCCGCCAGGGAACTAATGCCGAACAGACTCAGCGCGGGAAAGGCGGAAGTCAGCCCCATATAAGCCGCCGTGACCCCAAGGCCACAGAGCATCCCGGCGGTTGCGCCCCGACTGGTCGCGCCTTTCCAAAAAATGCCCAGCACCAACACGGGAAAGAAGGTCGCCGCCGCAAGCGAGAAAGCCCAGGCGACCATTTGCACGATGATCGCCAAGCGCTGCATCGCCGTCAGGGTAGCCAAGACTGCCGCCACCAGAATCATCGTGCGCCCAACCCAGAGTTGTTCGCGCAGGCCCGCCTCGGGGTTCAGTGTGCGATGATAGATGTCGTGGGCCACGGCGGCGGCAATCACCATCAGCAACCCGTCAGCCGTCGAGAGCGCCGCCGCCATGCCACCGGCAGCCACCAGCGCCACCACGGTGGTCGGCAACCCTGCGATCTCGGGCGTCGCCAACACGATGAGATCCTGGTCAATGTGCAGTTCACGAAATTGAAGCACCCCGTCGCCATTGCCCCCGTCGTGAGGCGCGTCAGCGATGGTCAACAGGCCGGTGTCTGCCCAGTTGGTCGCCCAAGCGGGCAGCGCCGCGATAGGACGACCCACAATGTCCTGCAAGATTTCCCAACGTGAAAAAGCCGCGTAGGCCGGGGCCGTCAGGTAGAGAATCGCAATCCAGAGTAAGGCCCAACTGACGCTGCTGCGGCTTTCACGCACGTTGGGCACGGTGTAGAAACGCACCAAGATGTGCGGCATCCCCGCCGTGCCAAGCATTAGGCTGAGGGTCAGCGCGATAAAGTTCAGGGGCGACCAGTCGTTGAAAGGCGTGACGTAGCCCGACGTGATGCCTTGGGCGGTCTCAAGGGCGGTGATGTTCCGCAGTGCTTCGCCGTACATCAACTGCGGCAGCGGGATGCCGGTCAGTTTCAGCGAAAGCCAAGTGACGGGCACGAGATAAGCCACGAGCAGAATAATCCCCTGCACGCCTTGTGTCCACGTAATCGCCTTCATGCCGCCGAGGAATGAACAGAGCAGCACCGTCGAGAGGCCGACCGTCACGCCAAGGCCATAGGGCAAGCCGAAGAAGCGGCTCATGATAATGCCCACGCCAGTGACTTGCGCTGTGAGGTAGGTGAAGCTGATGATGATGGCGATCAGCGCCCCGATGACGCGGGTGCCCGCACCGGGGTAGCGCGCCCCGATGAAGTCGGGGATGGTGAACTGCCCAAACTTCCGCAGGTACGGCCCAAGTAGCAGCAGCAACAACACGTAGCCGCCCGTCCACCCCGTGATGTAGGCTAGTCCTTCGTAGCCAAGCAGAAAAAGCGCCCCGGCCAGCGAGATGAACGAGGCGGCGCTCATCCAGTCCGCGCCCATCGCAAGGCCGTTGAGCAGCGCAGGCACGCGGCGTCCGGCCACATAATATTCGTCCAGGCGTTCGGTACGCGCCCGCAACCCAATCACCGTGTAGATGCCCACGGTGAGCGTCATGAAGATCCAACTGATCACCACTCGCGGGATGGCAAAAAGTGCTTCGAGCGCGCCGATGAAGGCAAGCAGCACCATAAAGCCAAGGGCGAAAATGCCGTAGATGAACAGGAGATTGATGCGCTCGTGCTGTTGCTGCGGATTCTCGGTCGGATCAAGGCCGTAACGCTGGTCAAGGCGACGCATCCGCCATGTGTAGATCAGGGTCAACCCGAAGAAGACGAGCACCGCGCCTTGCCCGCTCAGATAATAGCCGAGGGGAAAGCCGGTCAGCACACTAATCTGGTTGAGGCTCGGGGCAAGCAACGCCGGAACCGTAAAGCTGACCAACCAGATCACAAGGAGCGGCCCGATGAGGCGCAAATTGGCCCGCCAGTAGGCTCCCAGCCACACGGGGGCGACATAGGGCGTGCGGACGGCGGGCGGTGGCTGAGCATTCGGGGGTGGAACCGTCGGCAGCGTGGGGCGAGTCTGGCTCTCCGTCTGACGGGAGGCCCGAAGATCCCGTGTGCGTTCCATTGGGGGAAAAAGGCGGTCGGCGAGGAAAATGGCGACCGCCAGGGAGCCACCAATGATCAGGAAGAGTTGCAAGACCTCAAGGAGCAGGGCGGTGCTCATGGGGTCTCGCTTCCTTCAGTCTGGACAAGCGGCGGGGCGAGGGTTTCAACTGTGACGGGGGCGAGGGGCACGGTGAAGCAGAAGGTGGAAC
>CAIRDL010000574.1 GCA_903877345.1 uncultured Oscillochloris sp.
ATCGGCAATCGGCAATCGGCAATCGGCAATCGGCAATCGGCAATCGGCAATCGGCAATCGGCAATCGGCAATCGGCAATCGGCAATCGGCAATCAGCAATCGGCAATCGGCAATCGGCAATCGGCAATCGGCTATCGGCTATCGGCTATCGGCTATCGGCTATCGGCTATCAGCAATCGGCTATCGGCTATCGGCTATCGGCTATCGGCTATCGGCTATCGGCTATCGGCAATCGGCTATCGCCGCACCAGCCGAATCGACTCCACTACCACCACCTCGCCATCCCCCGCCCCCACCGGATCAAGGCGCAACCCCGTCACCAGTCCCCGCCACCCCGGCACCGCCCCCAAAGCAAGCCGATACGTCTGCGGCAGCCCTCCCGCCCCAAGGCTCCAGCGCACCGAGCGCGTCTCGTCCAAATGGCCCTGTTCATCCAAAAAGAAGATCTGCGCGTCGCGGGCAGTTGTCTCCGCCGCCATCCGCACCTCAAGCGCCGTGTAGCGCGCCGTCTCAAGCTGCATCGGCGGACTCGTCAGCGCCGGGTCGCGCCCCGGAAGCAACGCCCAACCAGCGCGGGCGCTCGTCGTCGTCACCGCATTGGTAGCCTGCCAGCCCCAGTGCGAGCGCGTGAAGTCCCATCCTGGCCCATCGGCGAGTGTCTGGGTGTCGGGCAGCCGCAAGTAAACGGGGCTGCTCAACCCCAGCGGCAGCGGCTCCAACGCGGGTTCGTAAGGCGCATAACAACCCGCCACCTGCTCCGCACTCAGGCCAAAACGCTCGGCGGGCGTAGGCGGTTCGCCAGGCGGATTAGGCACGGGTCGCCGCGCCTCAGCCCCAATCAGCACCGCATAGCCGCCAGCCAGCGCCCCGTCTATACGCGCCTGGAGCACTGCGCACGCCGCCGGCCAATCACCTTTCGTGGCCGCCATCGCCTGACTCAGCGCAGTCACATTGGCGCGTCCCTCGTAGAACGGCAGATAAAGTTCCGGCAGCCCATCAGCCACCACCAACAAATCGCCGGGGTTGCTCTGCGCTGCCAACGCCCGCGCCGTCACCCGCTGGAGATCCAGTGCCGCATCGCCCCGCCGCGTAATGGCGCTATAGTTCAGCCCCAACAGCGTCAGGCTACAAGCCCCAAGGGCCAAAGCCGCGAGCCGCACGTTGCGTTTTGGCGCACGCGGTTGAAAAACCGCCAGCACCACCAACAGATAGCAGGGCGGCATACTCGCGATCCAGAACTCAATGTTGTCCGGCTCCCACCAAACGAAAAACGCTCCATAGACGAGCAACCACCCCAGACAGATCGCCACCACGCCACGCGGTGCCGCCCTTAGCCCGCGCAGGCCCACCAACAGCAGCGCAAGGAGCGCCAGCCCCACCAGTGTTCCGCCCGTCTGCGCCAAACTTCCGGCAAGCCCCTGCCCCAACCGCACGAACTTCTCCCCATCCACCGCCCCGCCCCAAAACCCCGTCGTGGCATACCCCGCCATCCAATTCGCCAACGCCGCCCACGAGCGCAGGCCACTCACGCCAAACCCCACCCCCAAGTAAGCCCCGCCCACAAGCAGGGCGAACGGCACCCCATAGGCTAACGCAGGACGCCACAAGCGGCGCAGCGCCACCGTCAGTGGTTGTGGTTCGGCGGTCACACCATAGATCAGTGCCACAAACACCGGGACGCAAAGCAGTATGTTTGTTTGGTGAAAAAGCACCGCGCAGCTTTGTGCCACTCCCAGGGCGGCAGCGCGGGACGGAGTAGGCTTACGGGCGACCGCCAGTAACAGCCAAAGACAGGCTATCAGGCAGCAGGCGGCAATCGTATAGACTTCCACCTCCACCGCGTAATACCAATAGGCGTAACTCACCGCCAACAACAGCGCCGCCGCCGCCCCCGCAAGGGCGACCGCCAGTTCACCACCCCGCCAGCGCGTGACGGTTTGGCTTGCCAGGGTGCCAAACAGCGTGACCCCAACGGCCCCCGCCAGCGTATTCGCGCCCTGCAACAGCCACTCAGCACTCCCGACCCAGCCCAACGCCCACGCCCCACCCTTAATCAGCGCACCCATCGCCCCGTAGGCCAAGTGGTGCGGGTGGAACAGCTCTTGCCAGGGCTTGCGGTCCACATCGAGAATATAGGAGAGGGCGTCGTAGGTGTGAACAGCCGTGCGGGTGAGGCCGTAGAGGCTAACGCAGAGCGCAAAAGTTAGTCCAGCCCGGAGCCAAGGTCGCGTTGTCACCAGGGGCTACAGGGGTTCGACGCGCAACGTATCGCCCACCTGGGTGCCCGTCGCGCTAATCGTCCCGGCGGGCAACTCAACGACATAGTGGGTGCCCCAAGCTCCCGCGAAAGGCCGATTGGGGGGCATTGCTACCTGCAAGCCGACAATCGTATGGGCGCGATTGGCGAAGACCACATCAATGGGAAAGCGCATGAAGAAACTGTGGATGCTCGAACATGGACTGATCAGCAGACCCTCACCGGGGGCCAACCCCGGATGGCCCATCAGCCCCTTCCCACGGGCAAAAAAGTTCCGCGCTTCACCACAGTGCTCAGCCAGTACCGTGCCGCGAGTCGTATTTCGTACACGCACGTTGGTTAACCCCCACCGAAAGCGGCCATCAGTTTAGGCACTGCCGGGCCAAGGATGACCACAAAGAGCGCGGGGAAGATCAGGAAGACCATTGGAAAGAGCATCTTGATTGGCGCTTGTTGGGCCAACGATTCCGCCCGTTGGCGCCGTCGGACGCGCATCTGGTCAGACTGGAGGCGCAGGATCTTCGACATCGAAACGCCCAACTGGTCAGCCTGAATCACGGCGGCGGTGAACGTCTGCACATCCTCAACCCCCGTCCGTAGCGCCAAATCCCGCAGCGCCTCCCGGCGTGTCCGCCCCAAACGCACATCCGAGAGCACCCGCTTGAACTCGCGGCTCAGCTCATCGTCCCATTTCTGGGTAACACGCTGGAGCGCCAAGTCAAACGCCAACCCCGCCTCAACACTAATACAAAGCAGATCGAGCGCATCAGGCAGCGCCTTTTGAATGGAATGTTTGCGCCCCGTAATCTTGCGACCCAGCCACATAACGGGCAGCATATAGCCCATAACAAAGCCGATGGAACTGTACATCAGCGCTTGGGTGATTGGCATGGTGCGTGACGTGACTAGGGTGATGATCAGCCCCAGCACCAGCGCCAACCCCATGCGCAACCCCACAAACATCGTCGGCGTAATCCCACCGGGGTTGCCCGCCATCTGCAAGTTCGTCTTTAGGCGTTCGCTACTCTGTTTGGCTCCGTACTTCCCCAGAATTGTCAGCACGCTCATAAAGATCGGGACGATCACCCGCTGATAGAACGGCTGTTGGAGTTCCATCTCCTCCAGGGACATCTCCCGCTCGGTGAACTGATTCAGCCGTTCAGCAATCGCGTCAGGCCGTTGCGACCTGATCACGAAGAAGATCACCGCGCCGAAGCCCCCTAGCACCACCACCCCGATCAGCAACACAGTTGGTGTCATGACTACACCTCGATATCCATAATCTTCATGATGACGAAGAAGCCAATCACAATCATGACCATCGAAGCCACCGGCAAGCAGCACCAAGCATCAGGCGGCATCCCGAAGATAAAGATCGGGGCCATGTAGGCTGGATTAACAACGCTGATGAAGATCGCAAGGCCGACTGGTAGCGCCGTAATCACCCAAGCCGAGATGCGGCCCTGGGCCGTAAGCGTGCCAATCTCACCCTTGATCCGCACCCGTTCGCGGATCGTGTGCCCAATCGTGTCGAGGATCTGGGCCAAATTGCCGCCGACCTCCATTTGGATGTTCACTGCCGTAATCAGCAGATCAAGATCCTCGGAAGGCACGCGCCGTTGGAGGTTGCTCAACGCCTCTTCAGTGGAACGCCCGAGACCCACCTCCTGCACAATACGGCGGAACTCAGTATTGACCGGGTAGGGTGCCTCTTTCGAGACCATATCAAGGCACTGGAGGAAACTGTAGCCACCGCGCAGGGCGTTCGCCATCATTGTGATGGTGTCGCCCAATTGACCATTAAAGGCCACCAAGCGCTTTTTCGACCGATTGCCAAGGTAGTAATTCGGGATAAATGAGAAAATGACTGCGCCTACGAGGGCCACTGCGAACATCGCGACCGCGCTGGCCCGCCCCAGGTAAATGCCCACCACAGACCCAATTGCTGCGGCCCCCAGTTTCGCAAGGTAAAACTCCGCGACGGTAAGCTTCACGTCAGCCCGCGCCAAATCACGGGCGACACTGCTACCCTGCTTACTCTTCGAGACTACCTTGTCAATACGCTCAAGCGCCTGGCGCGGATTGGCCGTCGGCTGCTCCTCCGGGGCGCGTCCGGCAAACTCGCTCAGGCGTTGCCCCATCTCGCCGCCCCGCGACCGGCGCATCATGAAGATGACCACCCCGATCACGATCACGAGCAAACCTAACCCGCCTACAATCAGGGGCAACATCGCGGGAGTGAGGAATCGGTTCATCCTAAGCTCTACCTCACGCCATCTAGTAGCTAAACCGGTCGCCCGCACCAAACGTATTCGAGGGCAGGAAGATATTCATGGCCTCGAACTTCTCGATAAACTTCGGGCGCACGCCGGTGGGCCGCAGCGTGCCGATGATCTTGCCCTTCTCATCCATGCCGGTCTGCTCAAAGACGAAAATATCTTGCATCACCACCACGTCGCCCTCCATGCCCGAAATCTCCGTCACTTGCGTCACTTTGCGCGTGCCATCCTTGAGGCGTGATTGCTGCACAATCACCTGCACCGCCGAGACGATCTGTTCGCGAATGGCCCGCGCCGGCAGGTCGAGACCCGACATCATGCACATTGTCTCGATACGGCCAATCGAGTCCTTCGGCGTATTGGCGTGAATCGTCGTCATCGAACCATCATGGCCCGTGTTCATCGCCTGAAGCATGTCCATTGTCTCGCCGCCACGACACTCACCGACGATAATACGCTCGGGGCGCATACGCAAACAGTTGATCACCAAATCGCGGATCGTCACCTCGCCCCGGCCCTCCACATTAGGCGGGCGCGACTCAAGGCTGACTACGTGATCCTGACGCAACTGCAACTCGGCGGCATTTTCAACTGTGATAATGCGCTCGTCTTCAGGAATGAAGGACGAGAGTACATTGAGCAGGGTCGTCTTACCCGAACCAGTTCCGCCAGAGACGACGACGTTGGTGCGGGACTTCACACAGGCTTCGAGGAAATCGCCCATCCCCCGGCTCATCGAGCCAAAGCGCACCAAATCGTCTACCGTCAACTTGTCCTTCTTGAACTTACGGATAGTGACGGTGGGGCCATTCAGCGCCAAGGGCCGAATGATCGCATTGACGCGTGAACCATCTTGGAGACGAGCGTCAACCATCGGCGAAGACTCATCAACGCGCCGCCCAAGCGGTGCCACAATCCGGTCAATGATCCGTAGCACATGGGCATCGTTGATGAAGCTCAAGCTCGTCAGGATCAACTTGCCTTTTTTCTCAATATAAATTTGCTTCGGCCCATTGATCATAATTTCGCTAACGTCAACATCAGCAAGCAGTGGCTCAATGGGGCCAAGCCCGACGATGTCAGCCTCAATGCTCTCAAACATCCGTTGGCGCTCGCTCCGCGTCAGCACGATGCTCTCGCCATCCAGAATAGACTGGAAGGCATCCTCAACCTGCTTACGCACTTTGGCCTTATTCCCCAGATCCATCTTTGGGTCAAGCTCGTTAATCAGTCGGTTCTGTACCCGGAGCTTGATCTCGTTGAAGTTGTCGTCAGCCGGCGCGGCAGCGCTGCGAGAACCCAAGGCTGGTGTTGGTGGCGGAGGGGCACCGGGCCGCGTGGGGGCCGGGGGCGTCTCAGGGCCGGGTGCCGCGCCCCCAATGCGCTTGAGCAGAGACATCGCTACGACTCCCTTGTTGGGGCACAGCCTGCGGCTGTGCGCTTAGGCTTGTTTCCATCCAGCTTTACCGTCTGGGCAAACGCACCGCGTTCTGTTGCGACAAAGCTGCAAGCTAAAAGCTGAAACATGCCCTAGACGTAGGTTGGAAAGCCTTTCCCGCAAGCCAAAAGCAGCAACCTAGCGCTTGATGATCCGCGAGAAGAGGCCCCCTGGCTTTTGGGCTACCTCGACCGGGGCCGCAGGCATCCCTGGCGCGCCTTTCGCTCCGGCCTTGCTACCAGCCGGACTCAGTTCGCGGGCCAAGTTGATAACATCACGGGCCATTTGGTGCGTGGGCTTACTGATCACCAACGGCACCCCTTGGTTGATCGAAAAAGTGACATCCTGGCCCGCATCACCGATCTGTAGCACCACCTTACGCTGGATATTCTTCTCGACATCCTCAACGCGGATACCTGTGCGGTTGCTGGCCTTATTCAACACCAACATCACTTTCTCGTGAGGGTATTCCAACAGATCAGCCACCTCAAGGAAGAGTTTGATATTGCGGATGCAGTGCATCTCAAGGGTCATCAGGGTGACAATGCGCGTCGCAAGATCGAGCACCGCCAACGAGCGGTCTTGGAACGACGCCGGGGTATCCACCACCACATAGTCAAACTCGCGGCGCAGCGCCTCAAGGATGGCCCGGATATGCTCGGCGGTCACTAATTCGCCACGTTGCGGGTCGGGCGGAGCCAACAGCACTTTTACCTGCGAAGTATGAGTCGCCAACACATCATTGATCAGGTCGCGGTCAAGCTCTTCGACGCGTTGGGCCAACTCGATAATCGTCTTGTCCGAGCGCAGGTTGAGAATGACGGTCAGATCGCCAAAGACCACATTGGCGTCAACCAAAGCCACCTTCTTATTGGTCAATTGGCGCAACGCGACAGCCAGATTAGCGGCCACCGATGAAGTACCAACGCCACCTTTCGGGCTAAAAACAGCGATGATTTGACCTTCAGTACCGCCACCACCACCACCACCACCCGCCACTGGATCATTGCCACTGGAGGTCGGAGCCGCCTTTGGGCGGGTCGCGCCCAATTTGTGGACGTGGCGAATAGACTTATACAGATCGTCGGCACTGATGGGCTTCGTAAGAAACTCACGCGCCCCCGCCAACATCGCCCGCCGCAGGTAGTCAGTCTCACCCTGAACGCTCATGATAATGACCTGGACCCGCGAGTCCTGGCTCATGATTGCTTCCGTGGCACTGATACCGTCCATATCCGGCATATTGATGTCCATCAAAATGACATCAGGCCGGTATTGGCGAGCGAAGGCGACGGCCTCGCGGCCATTACACGCTTTGGCGATAACCTCAATATCTTTCTCGAAGAAGAGCAACTTCTCAAGTTGATCACGCGTGTCAATGATGTCGTCCACGATCATCACGCGGATCTTCTCTAGTTCTGTCATGGCGTTCTTTGCTGCTTTCCAGGTGATCACACTTGATCACCGCAAAATCCCTGCTTCGTCCCAGTGTGCCATTCCGAGGATGGGCTTACCACCAGTCCACAGGCCGGTTTTACGTCCCGACGTAGCCACTACCGAAACGCCCAGTCCGGCACTGGCAAGCTGCGGTTCCGTCGTGCGTGTGATCCTCCGTGGGCGGGCGACCCTTGGGGAGCGGGCGTTGCGCGGTGGGCGTGATACACACGGTGGAACACCTTTAGGGCGTTCACAACGTCTTGGTCAAAGTACCTCGCACAACGACGCTGCCGAGGGTAGTATACAAGATCCGAGTGACCTGTGCCGCCCTTCAGCTATGGTAGACCGGCAACACTCGCCCCTCGCTCCCAAAGTGACATTGGGGGCGAGGGGCGAGCAAAGCTTTGCGACCTACGGAACCGGAGTGGGCATGGGAGTGCGCGTGGGCTGAGGGGTCAACTGCTCATTAATCCCCACGACGTATGGGTGGAGCGGATACGGCAGAGGCAGCCCAAACTGATCGATCAGCAGGTCGAAGGTAGTCCCAATGGTTGGCTCGAAAGCGGTGTCGCCCGCGCCCCGCAGCACTAGCACCAAACGCGCATCTGCGGCGATGGCAAACTCCATCAGTTCAGCCTCTTGGTCATTGATTGCTAACACCAGTGTCCAAGAGCCTTGGGTCACCACGCTACCATCGGCAGTGGTCGGTTGGATGGGCTGGCCCGTTCCGTCAACCGGGGGTGTATTCCCTGTGGAAGGAGCAGTGCCGCTCGCGCCTCCGGTTGCGGGAGTGGGCATAAGATCCACCGGGGGCCGAACAATCCGCAGCACTTGGGCGCGTTGGATAATTGTTTTTGTCGAACGCAGCGTCTGATCAGCGAGCGCGTTCGGTGCCCCGACCGGGGCAGTGCCCGGAGCTGTTGGCGGGGCTTGCCCGATAGTCGAGACGGGACGCTTTACCTCAAAGGTTGCCACCACATCAACGAAATCGCCGGGCTTCACTTGGTCGGCCACACCAGAGAGGTTGTTAACCACAAAGGGGTAGGCTTTATCGCTGGCGCGGTTGGGTTCGGCGGTAGGAATCTGTTGCGAAAGGCCGGGTTCAATGAGCGCCGCCTTTTTGATCGCCTCACCAGCGCGGAAGGGTCTAAGGGTAAGTTTCCCCATGATTTCGCTGTCATTCGTGAAATTCTGTTGCGTATCAAACTCGGTCTGATCAATGTTGACGATCTCAAGCAATTGGCGATCAGTAATCACGGTATTGGCTGGGATGTCCACCAGTGCCCGCACGATCTCGACCTGTGGGGGCGCGGAGGTCGGCAAAACGGTCGCAGAGGGATCATTTACAGAGCCGGGACTCGGGAGTTGCAGGAACATGTAGAGCCCCACCGCTCCAACAATCAGGATGAGACCGACCAACAGGATGAGCAAGCCACCACGGCGCATAGGAGGGCATCCTTCCTGATAGGCAAGATCCGCTACCTAACAGCCCACCGTTGGCAACCACGTTTTTCATGGTGCGCTACCTCTCGTCTATGGGTGGAAACTATCAGGAGTAGTCGTGCGGGTGTGCGGTCGTGCAGCGCCATTATAGCATACGCTGGCAAATACCAACTGCTAGATACTGCATCAATACCAGTAAACAGCCTTTACACGTTCAGCGCGGTGCTGGGTTCCGCCCCGCGCATCCCGGGTGGGACAAGCGGGGCGGGGCACCGCCGACCGGCGGACTGCCGTTAGCGCTCAATCAACGGGAGGTTGACCTTGCGGTTCGGGTCAGGGGTAGGCGTAGTCGTGGGCGTCAGGGTGGGCGAGGGCGTCAAAGTAGGCGAGGGCGGGACGTCAGGCACAAGTGGGTCAGGCGTGGGGGTGTTGATGATCACCGGGTCAACCTGGATTGCTTTGATCTGGAAGCGGCGGATGAGCGGTGTATCAGTAGTCGGGTTTAGATTCTCACCACGATTATTGGCCTTGCCTCCGCCACCCTCAGCCACTACCCCAAACGGATCGATCATCGCTGCCACTGCATAGTAGCCAGGTATATTGAAAATCGTAGGCACGTTCACTAGCTCATCCGCAGGGATATTCCCAACGGTATTCGCGAAGTTCATATGCCAACCGTTGCGTCCATTCAGCCAAAGCACCTGTCCGGGTGTCGTCCAGCTACCAGGGATCCAACGGTACATCCACGCACAGTCAACGCGGTTATCGGCGTCGCCCGTAATAGGCAGGGTCGGCAAAACAAGCGGGACGTTCGGGTCGGTCGTACTGTAGGCGACGCACAGCACCACCGGGAACTCAACCACATCCGCCGCCACGGTGTTTGCCACACTCCCGTTGAGGTTCACGATCTGGAGGTCGAAGGTCTCGATCTGTCCACTGGCGTTCGGGCCAATCTCGAACTTATTGATCATCAGATCCGGGTCATAGGGTTCACTCGTCTCAATTTCGACCTTATAGAGCTTTGGTGAGGCACTGCCAGTAACGGCGGCATTAGGCACGCCGCCAGTGTTGCCGTTCTGGGTCAGCGCCACGCGGTACTGGAAACAGGTGGCGATTGAGTCTTCGGTGGGGAACGCGGTTTTGAACTCGACCCGGTTCGGCGTAGCGTCCCCGCCCGAATAGAAGGGACTTGCGCCACCGTCAGCATCAAGGGTCATCCACGGGCTAGTGGCGAAGGCCGCTTCATTGCAAGGCAAGATCCGGGTGCGTCGGAACTGGATGGTCAGATCCGCATACGGGTTAGCCGTGCGGTCAATGATGGTGGACCAGCGGATAGAAAGCACGCGGGCCTCGGTCTTCGTGGTACCGGTGCCAAGCTGGATGTCGTGGAAGCGTGAGTAGAACCAGCCTTCGGGGGCACGCTTGGTGACCGTAGCCTCGCCTTCGCCGCCAATCGCCCCACGGTAGATCTTCGTAGTAGGCGCATTGGTCGCATCAAAACCACCGACAGCGTAGCCCCAGGCCGTGTTCAGGCTTGTCGCACCCGTCGGTGGGATAGCTTGAATGACCGCCGCGCCCAACCCGGATACCGGATCAATGACCTTGGCATCAGTACCACCGATGAAATAATCGGAAGAGATACTACCGGGGAAGAGGGGCAGGATATTCAGGCTGTCGTCGTGAATAGCCGTGCTGACGGTGCCGACGGGGGCGCTGCTGGAGTTGGTGTCCGGTACACCGCCGATCACGTAGAGTTTGCCGCCGTAGGCGAAGCCCGCCGGGTTGCCCCGTTGCACATCGGTGGACACAGTATTAGTGCTAGGCGGATTCAGCTGCGTCTCCCACTGAAGGGCACCCGTGGTTTCGTCGGCAATGATGGCTCTGAAGACGGCCTGGTTTGCAGCAGTGCTTGTGGCGCTCCCCGAATAGGTGGTGTACCCGCCGGTGACGAAGATGGCCTCGGTGGTCGTCGTGGCGGTGGTCGAACTAAGCGTGGCCCGACTCACCATTGCGGTGTGGTTGTAGAGGCCGAGCAGCCCAGGGTTTGGGGGGCTACCGCTATAGACCAAGTTGACCGGCACGTTTGCCGTGCGTACCCACGGTGAACCAAGGCTCGTGCCGGTCAGTGGGTACTCAAGCGCCCCGGTAAGCTGGTTCAGGCGGGTATAGAACACCGCCGGGGTGACCATGTCGCCATTTCCATTAGCATCATAGTAGCTGATGAGTCCGCCGATCACATAGAGGTAGGCGGTGCCGGTACGGGTATGCAAAACAGACGCGGTCGCGCCCTGGACGCCCAGCGCTTCAGGCCCAATGCCAATGTAGCTCGGACTCGCCCAATCCGATTCGAGGAGCGGCAGATTCTGACTGGGCAGGTAGTTGGCTTGCGAACTCTGCCAACTAATGTCGCCATTGGCCGCAACGCTGCCAATCTGGACAACTGGGCTGGTCAGGACATTAGCGCGACATCCGGGCTGGAAGGTACCGCCAATCGCGTAGAGATACCCAGTGTTCGCACCCGTCGCCAGACTAGTGACGGCGGGGGCACCACGAACATTGATGATTTCAGCAGTGCAATTATCATTTGGGGCCGGATTCATGAACGCATACGTTTGCGGCAAAGGATCGTCAATCCAGTAATCACCGGCCAACGTGGAGTCAGTGGGCTTATTCGTCTCGGTAAAGCCGTGGGGCAGGAAGGCTCCGGTCGCTTGGCTGACCGTGGTCCAGAAGACATTGTTAACGAACGGTTGGTTGGTACTCGCGCCGCCCACCGTGTAGAGCCGGTTGCCAATGGTGGTGACTCCGGGTTTGCCCAACGGGATCGGGAGCCCCGTGGTGTCAAGTTTCCAGGGCGTAAGTGGCCCTACAGCGGCGAGTTGAAGCAGGCCATCACCGTCGTTGAAGGCGGTTGAAGTGCCTGAACTGATCGCTGTTCGCTGGAAACTGCCTAAGGCGAAGTCGGCCTGGGTGTCGTCGAGGGTCTTGAAGCTCCCCAGCGCGGCGGTGGCGTGGTTCAGATTGGACAGCAGCAAGAGCAAGAGCGCGGTGATGGTGAGCAGGCTGAGGTGGCGGACGTGCTGGCGCACGGAAAGGCGGTGCAACATGGGTAACCTCCTGGGGGCTACTTGCAGCCAAGACAAGGTTTCAGGTGCCGGGTGTCAGGTTCCAGATCGAGCGCATTAGGGAGCCTTGCGCTTGCCAAGACTGTAACGTAAACATGAACCTTGTCCAACGGACAAAACGGCGTGCGGTGGGGATTATACGCCACGCCTCGGCTGCACAAGAAGATGGAAGTCTGCGCAAACAAGCCCGGAGCAAGGCCCCGCGTGGGTACCTCCACGGGTCTGGCTCCGGGATGTTGCGCCTGCGAACGACTGACCGCAGACGGCTTTGGCGGCGGTCAGTCGTTCGCAGGCGGTGGATAACAGGCCCTACAGGACTAAGGTGTGCTGACCACCCCACAGGGGACGCCGGTCAGACGCATATCAATATCAACTTGGGTCGCGAGCGTGAAGCCAGAGACGGAACTCGTAGACTCATTCACCGTAACGGTAAGGGCGTTAATGCGGCTCGAGCTAGTCGGATCCCAGAAGGACGTATAGGCCCGGTCATTGATCCCCGAGGGTTCGAGCGGATGCTTGTAGTACAGGACGGCGGTCAGCGAATAGACCCCAGGGGGCACCTGGCTGAAACGGTAGGTGATCTTGCCATCGGTGGCCGCCGTGATATATGCGGTGGCACTATAGCCAGTTGACGAGTTTTCCAAGGTCACCATGCCGACCTTGGGGTAGTCGAGGGTCATACTGTTAGGCAGCACCACTGGCACATACTGGCTAGCAAGCACGGTGCCGGTCGTGTCAGTATCCTGACCGTTCTGGCACGCAAGATCCTCGACGATGCTGTTGATCTTCTGGAAATCGGCATCAAGGCTAGTCGAGCCATCGGGGTTCGTGGTCACGGTCTTCGCCTCTACAAAGTATTCTGGGCGGGTCGCGACCCCACCTTTTAGACCGGTAGACGGTACATCCGAAAGGGCGACCACAAAAACCGTGTGGCCGTTCGCCTTGAGGAGATCTTGACTAGTTTTGATCGCTTGGGTGATCGGGCGATCTAGGCCAACCGACGTATTGACGTTATTGATCCTGATGGTGGTGGTGTAGAGGCCACCGACGGTAGTGGTCTGGCAATCAGCGTCATTGGTCACATTGCTATTGGTTCTACAGTAGTTCCCATTGGCATAGGTCACTCCGTCACTCGACCGCACCGCCAGGTCAGGATCATCCTTATGGAAGAACACGTTCGAGACCCCGTCAGTAATGAACACGACGACCCGCCTGTATGTGTAGCTCTTACCGCCAGAGGCGGGGTAGGTGACCGTCTCAGGGGCACTGTTGAGGATGGTACTGGCGTAGTAGAGGCCCGCCGCGCCATTGGTCGTATTGTAAGTGCCGAGGCCATCGATCATGGTGTTCAACTCAGTGGCACTACTCGAGAACGACGCGTTATTGGCGAAGGTCTTGGGGTACACGATGGTGCTGAACCCCACCAAGGCCATCTGGTCACTGGGCGTGTTCGGGACATAGTTTGGAGCGACGTTATCGGGCATATTGGTCAGTCTAACCAACGTTTTCAGGGCCTGTTTAGCGAGACTGATGCGGCTCGGGTTCGCAGCGTTCGCACCGCCGCCGGCGAAGTTCCAGGCCATTGAGCCGGATTGGTCGAGCACGATGACGTACTGAATGGGCACCCGGTCGGTAGGGATAATCTTATATTCAGGCAGCACCGAGACCCCACCCCAGAGATCGCAGCACGAACTCGCACTCGGGGGCACAGGGCTAGTCGAGCAGGCCGTAGACAGACTAGAGGATGCGCCTAGATAGACGAATTCGAAGTACTTTTTACCATTCTCAGCACCCTGACTGAGCAGGACAAAGGTGCCGAACTCGGCGACGTGGTAGCGCACGCCATTCGCATCGCTCGAGCCTTGGCCGACCGCCTGATCGTAGATCGGCAAGACCATCTTGGTGCCGGAAGCAATGAGGAGATCGAGTGGAGCCTGGGCTCCGGCCTTCCAACCGGGGGTGCCATAGATCCAGTCGCCCGCGTTCAGTTGGCCGGCCTGGTACGGATAGAGCGGATCCGCGACCTGATTGCCTTGAATCGGCTCGGGTGCCTCTTGGAAACCCCACGCCAAGTTGCCTTGGTTCGCAAGGCTGGTCTCAAGCTCTTGGGCACTGGTAGCGGAGCGCCCGGTCTGCCCTGTGTCAGCCATCCAGCGGAGGAAGCCGAAGGCACCGGGCAGACTAGTACCATCGTGGACGTAGATGTGGCGGGCGGTATAGCCACGGTAGGTTCCAGACTGAATGATGCGCCAACCTTCGTCGGCCTGGGTATCGGCAGGATCGACATCGGGGGTCTTCGCAAAGTTGTTGCCGTCAAGCGTGGTCTTCTCGATGGCGAGCGGGTACACCCCATCGCCCATGCCGCACTGTCCAGCGTAGCCACTCGCGCTAATCGGGAGGTCGGGGCGACCCACCACTTTAGCAAAGTAGGTGTCAACCAGACCGCTGACTTTCACCTGGATATACGCGACGTTGGCGGGAATAGTGCTACCGTTGGACACAATTGCGCCAATCGGCTTGCCCTGGGCATCAATGTAGTATGCCTCCATACGCCGTTGGGTACCGGTGGCGACCCCATCGGCGGCAACTTCGACGCCATTAGCCTTCAGGGTTGCGATGATGCTGCCATAGACCACTTGGTTCGTATCCGAAGCATTCTTGCGCAACACCTTGTTCATTGCGGCGAGCGAGGCCGCGTTGGTCGCCGAGACGGTCTGGCGCTCTTGGTTGAACGTGTTCCCCACATCCACCGAGAGCCCAACCATGCCGACGAGAACCACGATCATCAGGGCAATCAGGGGCAAACTCTGGCCCTTAGTTCGCCGTCCACCTGTTCGGTTCTGGGATGCCATTGGAGTCCTCCGTTCGTACTAGGTTTAGGGCCAGCGAAATAGTCGTTTCTGCTCAGAGCGAACTGGCCTGCGGGCCTGAGCGTTTAGCGCGTGTAAAACGAACTGCGTACCGGCATGAGGTGCGTGGCGTGCAGTTGTATCGTTCTAGCAAAACCGAGCGAGAATGGGAAGAGAAAGCGGTAGTTGTAGCGCACGGTGACTCTGATCCAACAGCCATCACCACCATTTTGGAGGCCAACCCCCTTCGTATCGCCACGACAGCCAACGCTGGAGAGGTTTTCGGGATCATAGCCCTTCAGGTTCTCAATATAGATATAAGCGCTGGGGTCAGCATTCATACGGTCGTGAAGATGATCAACATTCAGATCGTCGAGACCATTATTGTTGAGGTCGCGCAGGTTGGCAAAACCGCCGGTCTGCTCACCACCAGCACCGTAGACTCGGTAGACAATGCCGCTATAGTCGAAATCAACCCGGATCATCTGCCCATTGACCATCACGGGTTTGGGGTAACTGCCGTAAGTCGCCCCTTCTTGTGCAGCGACGCGCAGCGCCTGCATCGTGAAATAGATCAGGCCCAAGTCAACCACGGCGGACAAAAGGGTGAAGATCAACGTTGCGGCCAAGGCAAACTCAACGAGGGCTTGGGCCGGGGCACGCTGACGGATCATGCGCTGCTTCATATAGAGCCTCACTACGGCGTCGGCGTCGGGTTCAGGAGTTTCCACTCGGCCACTGTTCGCGCACAGGCAATGCCTTGGATGCGGGTCGGGTCACGGCCCAAGTTCTCGAGCGAACGGCGTTGGGTGACGCGTAGCATAATCCCGGTATCAAAACCAAGGAGGCTCCAGAGGGGCGTCAGGCCCACAACCGGGTAGTTGATTGAGACCTCAATGGGGCCACGGTCATCGAGATTGCGCGTCGTCGCCCCCAAGGGATAACGGATCGTCACGTACTTGAGGATGTCTTCGCGCCCGCCCGAGCCCAAGATCGTCAAGTCGCGCTCAATGGAAGTAAGAACCGCATTCACGCAACTGTCGTTACGGTAGGCGTAGTCCTGGGGGCGCGGCGAAGTCTGATCGAGATCCATCCACGATTGGTACGGCGGCAGTTGTGCGGCGGTCTCGGCCCCGTTGCGTGCTGCCTGCGAGATGGTCGAGTAGGCAAAGATCAGCCAGCCAAACTCGATGATGCCGAAGATGACGACAAGGAGGATCGGCAGCACGAAGGCCATCTCGACAATAGACTGACCCTTTATGGGTGTTGGACGGCTCATACATGACCTCCACCTGGAACCGCATCTGTATCTGTAGTATAAGTCGGGGATGCCAAGAGTCCAATAGTCAAATGGTACCGAGTACCTAGAAGATTACAACTTTATGACAAAGGTGGCGGCAGCTTTCAGGGCGGCGCTTTGGAAGTTCCTTAAAGGTCAGTGCGGAGAGGTTTCTGCATTTGCCTCGCCAATGATGCACAGCGGTGCAAATCCGTTCACCACGGCGCACAGCGGGTCATCAGACG
>CAIRDL010000575.1 GCA_903877345.1 uncultured Oscillochloris sp.
CCATGTCTGAGAAGCTGTCTGAAAAGGTCATGCATCCCGCGATTCCCCCTCCCCAACCCTCCCCCGCTAGGGGGAGGGAGCCGACTCCTCCCCCTAGCGGGGGGAGGTTGGGAGGGGGGGCGGTGATTTTTCAGACAGCTTCTGAAAGTTTCTAGTAGTCCGTCAACGCAGGTTTCTTGCAAAAGCGTTGGCTTCGACACGCTCAGCCAACGGACGCTGGCCGAGCGTGTTGAAGCCAGCATGCACATACCCGAAGACTTCGTTGCCAGACTACTAGCGTCTTGAAAAACCCCTAGCGGCTACGTAGTCACCGATGACTTACAGCCGCGCCCAAGCTGCCAGGGCACGGATATGCTCCGGGGTGGTGCGACAGCAGCCACCGATGAGTTGGGCACCCGCAGCGCGCCACGCACGGGCCTGTTCGCTGAAGATCGCGCACGAAGCCGTGCCTGCCCAACGGCCATCCGTCCCTTGGTAGACCTCGCCTGAGTTGGGGTAAACCACGATGGGCTTCGTCGTCGCGCTGCGCAGCGCGGTGATCAGGCTGATGATATGTTCCGGTGCGGTGCAATTGACGCCTACGGCTACCACCTGCGGGTGCGCGTCGAGCAGGGCGGCACAAGCGGCGATGGACTCGCCGTGGTTCGTGTGGGCACCGTCGCGGGCGCTAAAGCTGATCCAAGCCCAGGTGTTGGGGAACTCCGGCAGGAGTTGGGCAATGGCTTGGGCTTCAATCAGACAAGGGATGGTCTCGCAGGCGAGGAGGTCTGCCCCTGCGGCAGCGAGGACGGCCATGCGGGGGCGGTGAAACGCCTGTAGGTCGGCCTCACTCAGCCCATAGTCGCCACGGTACTCGGCCCCATTAGGGAGGAAAGCCCCGTAAGGGCCAATTGAGGCGGCGATAAGCGGGCGCGGACGCCCGACGCGGACGCTTGGGTCAGCCCAGAAATCGTCGCGGGCTTCGGCGGCGAGGCGCACCGAGCGAGTAAGTAGTGCGGCTGCTTCATCTGGCCCCAAACCCCGGTGGGCCAAGCCAGCGAAGGTGGCTTGGTAACTCGCGGTCGTTGCCACATCGGCCCCGGCGGCGAAATAGTCAGCGTGAAGTTGCCGAATAAGTTCGGGGGCTTCAAGGAGAACCTTTGCCGACCACAGTGGGTCGCGCAAATCGCACCCGCGCCGCTCTAGCTCGGTCGCCAGAGCGCCATCGAGAATGAGCGTTGGGTACACTTGGAGCAGGGGTGCGATTGGGTTCATGGTGCGTTGCGCTAGTATAACACTCATCTTGGCGTGCAACGGCATCAGCGCGAAGAGATGCTGTTCCGTTGGGGTGAGGGTGGCCGCGACGAGCGTGCGCTCCTCAGCGCTCACTTGAACGCGCAGGGCGGCAGGGAACATGGCCCGCCCACCAAGCATGCTATACTCCCCCGCAGCGTGGCACGAACAGCGGAGCGTCTATGCAGCAGCAAATCGAAGTGCCCGGCGAATGGGCCAGCATTGCTACCCTGATGGCTTTCGCCGACCGCGTTGAGGCTTACCTCCCGCTTTCGCCTGATCAGAGCTACTTGTTGCGCTTGGTGATTGAAGAGATTGCTACCAATATTGTGAAGTATGGCTATGCCGAACCACCCCGCGAGACGATCCAATTGGTTTGTGCGTGTCGCGGCGAGATCCTGTACATCACGATCCGCGACCGGGGGCAGCCGTTCGATCCTCGCGACCATCCCGACCCCGATTTAAGCCCTGATACGGTTACGGAACGGGCCATTGGCGGGCTTGGACTCTTCTTTGTGCGCCAATTTGCTGACCATGTTGATTATCACCACGACCCCGCCAGCCGTTGGAACGAGCTGACGGTGACGAAGGGGCCGTAAGCCAATGCTCGATGCCCTCTTGCGCCAGAATCCCCTCTTCCGCCAAATGCCCGCCGCGACCCTTGATGCCCTGGCGAGCAGTATCAGTCGCCGCCACATCGCGACCGGCGAGACCCTGTTCCGCGAGGGTGATGTTGGCGTTGAGTGTTTTGTCATTCTGACGGGTGATCTCGAGATCTATACCTACATCAATGGCGAGGAGCAGCGCCTTGATGTGTATCATCCTGGGCAGATCATTGGTGAGATGGCCTTGTTGGATCAGAGTCCCCGTTCGGCGACGGTGCGTGCCCTCGCTGACGTCGATCTGATCGTCCTCGGCGAAGATGCCTTCAAGACGCTGCTCCGCTCAAACCCCGAATTGGCCCTGGAGATGTTGCGCAGCGGTACGACGCGGCTCCGCAACACGAACCAGCGTATGATTACCAATTTGGAGCGCAAGAATGCGGAGTTGCTCAGCGCCTATGAGCAACTGCAAGCCGCCCAAGCCGAGTTAATCCGGCTCAATCGGTTGGAGGAAGAACTGGCGGTGGCGCGGCGCATCCAGGCATCCTTCCTGCCGCGCCATCTTCCGCAACCGGAGGGCTGGCAAATGGCAGCCTACAGTCGGGGCGCGCAGGCCGTCGGGGGTGATTTCTTTGACTGCATTGAGTTACCCGATGGTCGGCTCGGCCTCGTCGTTGCCGACGCTTGCGGCAAAGGTATCACCGCCGCACTCTTCGTCGTCCTCACTCGCTCACTGTTGCGCGCTGCTTCGCAAGCTCCGTGGATCTTCCAGGGCCGCACTGGTCTCGACGCCGAAAGTGTGTTGACCGGCGCGCTTTGGCTTGTCAACGATTACATTTGCCGCGAGCATGGCGAAAGCAGTATGTTCGTGACGCTCTTCTACGCGGTACTCGACCCGCGTACCGGCGCGTTGGCCTATGTCAACGCAGGCCACAACCCGCCGCTTTTGGTCGCACCCGGCGCTGCCTCCATTGTAGAGACCGGCGAGGGTACCTTGCCCGTCGGGATTATGCCTGTGCAACGCTATGAAGTGCTGCGGGGCCACATTGGGGCGGGCGAACGTCTGGTGGCCTTCAGCGACGGGATTACTGAGGCGATGAATGGGGCGGGCGACCTCTTTGGTGACGAGCGGCTCCATCTCGCCCTGCACGAAGATGCGCAGCTAGGTTCCAGTCATCTCGTGGATGCAATCATCGCCCGTGTTGATACCTATGTTGGGGATGCGCCCCAGTCTGACGACATCACCTTGTTGATTGTGACTCGGGCCTAGTACTCCAACCGAGTAAATTTGATGGGTACAGGCGGCTCGCGAGCCGCCTGTACGGCCTTCGGACAACCCA
>CAIRDL010000576.1 GCA_903877345.1 uncultured Oscillochloris sp.
TGGAGTTGCACCATGTCGTTTCGCGGCCTTGAGATGATCCTCAAGGGGCGCGACCCGCGTGACGCATGGGTTTTCCTCCAACGGGTCTGCGGCGTCTGCACCACCGTTCACGCCCTTGCTTCGTTGCGAGCGGTCGAGAGCGCGTTGGGCCTCAGCATCCCCGACAGTGCGCGCATCGTCCGCAATCTCCTGGCTGGTTCACAAATGGTTCACGACCACCTGATTCACTTCTACCATTTGCATGGCCCTGATTGGATTGATGTCCCTGCCGCCCTCAACGCTGATCCCGCCGCGACCGCCGCCCTGCAACGGGCAAGTTCGCCGTGGGCACAGAACAGCGCCACCTATTTCGCCACCGTTCAAGCGCGTCTGCGCGGCTTGGTCGCCAGCGAGCAACTTGGTATCTTTGCCAACGGCTATTGGGGCCATCCCGCCTACCAACTCAACCCTGAGACCAATCTCCTGTTGGCGGCCCACTATCTCGAAGCCCTGAGTTGGCAACAAGATGCGGTGAAGATTCACGCGCTGCTTGGCGGCAAGAACCCGCATCCCCAGACCTACATGGTGGGCGGGATGGCGATTCCCCTCGATCCCATCGGCACGACCGCCATCAACACCACAATGGTGGCGACGCTCCGCGCCCTGATGTTGCGCGTCCAGACGTTTGTCGAGCAAGTCTTTCTGCCTGATGTGCTGTTGGTCGGGGCGGCTTACAAAGCATGGGCGACGATTGGCGGTGGGGCCGGTCACATGTTGGCGGTGGGCGACTATCCCGACCGCAACGGAACGCTCTGGCTACCTTCGGGCGTGATCACCAACCAAAACATCGCCGGTGTGGCGACGCTTAACCAAATACATATCACCGAGGAGGTCGCCCGCTCGTGGTATGACGCCAGCGCCCCACTGCATCCTGCGAATGGTGTTACAGCGCCGCGCTATAGCGGGCCACCGCCACCCTTCAGCCACCTCGACGTAGACGCGAAATACAGTTACGGCAAAGCGCCGCGCTACGGCGGGCTATCGATGGAGGTCGGGCCGTTAGCGCGGATGCTGGTGGCCTACGGGCGCGGCCATGCGCCGGTGTGCAATGCCATCAACGAAGTACTCGGCCAACTCGGCCTAAGCAGCGGCCAACTCTTCTCGGTGCTAGGCCGCATCGTCGCCCGCGCCGTTGAGACAAAACTCCTCGCAGCCCAACTCCCCGTGTGGTTGGGCGAACTGGAGGGCAACATGCTCACAGGCAACCTGAGCATGCTTAACACAAGCCGTTGGGACCCGCGCACATGGCCCGCCCGTGCCGAGGGCTATGGGTTCACCGAGGCACCACGGGGCGCGCTGGGGCACTGGGTCAGGATTGAAAATGGCAAAATCGCCAACTACCAGGCGGTCGTGCCGAGCACTTGGAACGGCTCGCCCCGCGACATACGCGGTCAGCCTGGGCCTTGGGAGCAAGCCCTCATCGGGACACCCGTGGCTGACGCCACGCGGCCCATCGAGATCCTGCGGGTGGTTCACTCGTACGATCCGTGTATGGCCTGTGCGGTACACATCGTTGATCCGCAAGGCAGCGCAACGACTCGTGTGCGGGTGCGGTAGCGGCAGGGGCGGCGCGGGCGGCGGCGACAGCGGCACGATAATCGGCAAGGACATAGCCCGTGAGCAACTCGTGCAGCACACCTCGCCAGTGTAGTTGCACACCTCGCCAGTGTAGTTGCACACCTCGCCAGTGCAGTTACA
>CAIRDL010000577.1 GCA_903877345.1 uncultured Oscillochloris sp.
CTTTCTTCAACTGCGCCAAGTTCTTCGCCCGTTTCGCCTTCAACATCAAGCAGCGTCAGCGTTCCATTGGCCCGATCAACCACCACGCCACGCGAACCGTCCGCCGTGAGGGCCACGCCGACCGGCTCGGTCAACGTGACGGTGGCGGTCAGGGCCAGGGTCGTTACGTGAACGTGATCCGAGTCGAGCGTAATGGCTCTGATGCTGCGGTTGCCAGTATCAGCGACCAAAGCCCGCGTGCCATCGGCGCTCACTGCCACTGCCGAGGGCAGATAGAAGTGAACCGCGCCGGTCGTGCCGTCTTCGCTGCCGTCGTCGCCCGTCGTACCCGCCAGGGTGGTTACGACTTTGGTAGACAGATCAATGTAGCGGATGGTGCTGTTGAGCCGGTCGGCGACCAGGGCAAACGGATCGGTGCCGCCAGCCAGCGCCACGCCGGTCGGATGGTCGAACAAGGCGCGGTTGCCGCTGCCGTCAGTGTAGCCGGCTTGGCCCGCTGTTCCCGCGAGCGTCGTCACACCTTTCGTCACCATATCAAGTTGGCGAATAGTCTGGTTGTCGGTATCGGCGATGAGGGCAAAGGTCTCATCGGCGCTGAGCGCCACGCTGCTTGGCGAGGCAAAGCGCGCCGCGTTGCCAACGCCGTCGCTGCTGCCCACCGCCGCCGTCGCATCACCAGCGATGGTGGTCACTTGGCCGTTCGTCAGATTGATGCGGCGGATCGTGTTGTTGACGGTATCGGCGATCAGGGCGACCGTGCCTTCGGTGTTGAGGGCCACACCGCCGGGTGAGTAGAAGCGGGCGGCGCTCCCGATGCCATCGGCGCTGCCCGACTCGCCCGCACTCCCGGCTACCGTCGTGACTTCACCCGTAGCAAAGACCAGTTTGCGGATGGTGTGCGCCTCGGTGTCGGCCACCAAGGCGAAACTACCGTCGGCACTCAGCGCAACCCCTTCCGGGGCGCGGAAATGCACCGCAGCGACCGGGCCGTCGTTCGTCGTGTGTTGGCCCGTGATGGTTGAGACCGGACTCGCGGACTGGAGCGCGGCGTTGGCCGGGCTGAAGGCTCCGAGGAGCATCAGGATGCCGAGCAGTACGCCGAGCGATATGCGGATCGAACGCATGACCGTTCCTTTCTGCCTAGCGCAAGAGGGTCGTCGCCGATACCGGCCCGGCGTAGGGCGAGGCTCCAGCCTGGTTGAAAGCCTGTACGCGATACCAATAGGTGGTGTTGCGCGTCAGACCGTTGTCAACGAAGGTGCGGACATTCGCCGCCGTCGTAGCGATGCGGATCCAGGTGCGCCCGTTTAGGCTGCGCTCAATCGCAAAGCCCTGTTCGTTGTTCGCGTTGTCCCGCCAGTTCAGGGTGATCGAAGCCCGGGTGATGTTGAGCGTCCTGAGTTGCGAAGGGGCCAACGGAGGCGTGCCCACCGGGGTTGAGCCGACCGTGACGGTGTTGGAGGCCGTCCGGCCCGCCGCGTTGTAGGCGACCACGCGGTAGCTGTAGGTGCCATTCGCGGCGGCAGCGCTGTCAGTGTAGGTTGTCACATTCGCCAACGCCGCGCCAATGGCGGTGTAGGCGTTCGCCAGCCCGTTCGCACCAATGGTGGCGCGCTGCACCTCAAAGCCGATCTCGTTCTTGGGATTGCCCCAGTTGCTCCCCGTTTGCCCAAAGGCCGGACTCGGCAGCGTCGCGTCTGTCCACGTCAGCACCGCCGCTCCCGGCACCCCAGTGGACGTGAGCCTCGGCGCATCAGGGGCGGTCTTCACCACCTTGAAGGCGATGGAGCGCATCATGTCATTCTCTTCATGCCCAAGCAGGTGGCAGTGCCAGACATATTCATCAGCAAAATTGACCACTTGGTTGACCACGGTGACAGGGTTGCCGTTCGGGTCAATGTTCATGAAGCCC
>CAIRDL010000578.1 GCA_903877345.1 uncultured Oscillochloris sp.
CGGATTCGTGGGAAGTGTCCGTTGGAACTGGCCGGCTACGACGTGAGCAAGGTGCCGATGGCGCAGATCTGCCGGGGGCAGGTGCTCGACTGGCCGCCGGAGGGGTTGGGGGAGGTAGTCCCCAGGGTGTAACGGTCACCGGCGCGAAGTTGCCGCCCCATGTGGCACCATGCTATACTGGCCTCATCGTCGCGTCTTCTCCTATTGGGGGCTACCGTGAGCTCTGAGCCGTCAGTGCTGTTGGATTCTGCGCATGCGATCATCACCGAGCAGATCGCCGCGTTGCGTCTTCTGCATCAAGGGGCACAACAGCGACTGACTACCCTCGAGAATGACGTGCGCGCGACGGAACGGCAACTCGACGAGTTAGTAGTCCAACAGCGCTTCGCTGCTGAGCGGGGTTTGCCCGCTGCTGCCACCTTGACCGAGCGCGAACGGCAGGCTCGCATCGCCCACGAAGCCCGCCTCCGCGAACATAACACCCTGCGGCGCGCCATCAGGCAACTCGATCAACTGGTGCGTCAGATTGACATGAGCAGCGCGACCCTGCGCGGGGCCAGTGAAGGCGAACCCGCCGACCCGTGGGTGCAGGCCCTCCGCGCCCAGGTGATTATGGGCCGCGAAGAGGAACGCAGTCGCCTAGCCCGTGAGGTTCACGACGGCCCCGCCCAAGTGCTCGCGAACGCCCTGATGGGGTTGGAACGCAGCCAGACGCTGTTGGCCGAAGGACGCCACGACCGCTTGAGCGATTTGCTCCACCAAATGAATGAAGCCGCCCGCGAGGGTCTCCGCGAGGTACGTGGCTTTATTGCCGACCTCAGACCCGGCAAACTTGAGGAGCAAGGCTTGGTGAGCGCCCTCCAAGAGTACGTTCGCCGCTACCGCGATACGGTCAATGCCGCCGTCAGCTTCGAGACCGAACCCTTGCCGCGTCTGCCGACCGAGGCTGAGATCGTCCTCTACCGCATTGTGCAGGAATCGCTCCAAAATGCGCGCAAACACGCCCGGGGCGCACCCGTTCACGTAAGCCTGCATGCGCGTCAGGGTCGGTTGACCCTGACGATCCGCGACGAAGGCCCTGGCTTCGACCCGCGTGAGGTGGCCCGCCGCGCCGGACGCGAGAGTTGGGGCCTGATGAGTATGCGCGAGCGGGCCGATCTCATTGGGGCACACTATATCGTCACGTCACGCCCCGGCCACGGCACTGAGGTTGCGGTAAGCTTGCCAATCCGCGTCTAGCCCCGTACGCCGGCGCTGGCGCGCATCTGTTGAGGTGCCTATGTCGAACCCCATCCGTGTGCTCATTGTTGACGATCATCCCCTCTTTCGCCAAGGTATCCGCTGGAGCCTTGAAGACGCCCGGGATATTCAGGTCGTCGGTGAGGCGGAGAATGGTCAGGAGGCGCTGAAACTCACCGAACGGCTCAATCCCGATGTGGTGCTCGTTGATGTCAACTTGCCCGGCCTCAATGGTCTCGAGGTGGCCCGGGTGATCAAGCGTCGCGACCCGCGCATGGGGATTATCGTGCTCAGTGTGTATGAGGACGACGACCAACTCTTCCAGGCGATCAAGGTCGGGGCCGCCGCCTATTCCTCCAAGGATGTGAACCCCGAAGATCTCGTGCGCTTCATCCGCGAGGTAGCGAAGGGCAAGTACCTGATTAACGAGGCGGTGTTGGCGAAGCCCAACGTCGCCTCCCGTGTCCTCCATCAGTTCCGCGAATTAGCCGCGACCGAGGAAGAGCAGACGGCGCTTCTCTTTGCCCCGCTTACCAGCCGTGAAATCGAGATTCTTGACTGTATCGCTCGTGGTCTTTCTAATAAAGAAATCGCCACCGAATTAAACATCAGTGGTCAGACCGTCAAGAACCACATCACCTCGATCCTCTCCAAGCTCCAAGTGAACGACCGCACAATGGCCGTGATTTACGCCATCCAGCGCGGCTGGATTAAGATGGGCTATAGCGCTGGTGAAGATGCGCTGGGTACACGCCAAGGGTGAGGTTGGGCCGCTTATACTGGGGATCATACGCATGCAGCAATGGCTATTTCTTGCAGTGGCTATCATCAGTGAAGTAATTGCAACCTCAGCCCTAAAATCATCTGAGGGTTTTTCTCGTTTGTGGCCATCGCTTCTCGTTGTCCTGGGGTACATGTCCGCCGTTTACTTTATGTCGCTCACGCTCAAGACTATTCCGGTTGGTGTAGTGTATGCTATTTGGTCAGGGGTAGGGATTGCGCTCATCGCGCTCATCGCATGGATTTTCTTTGGGCAAGCGCTGGACACGCCTGCAATCATTGGTCTTTTCCTGATCGTGACCGGGGTTGTCGTTCTCAGCTTGTTTTCTAAAGCAGTTGCTCATTCGTAAGCCGCACATTTACGCCAAAACGACAAACGCAACACCGCATAGCGGGAGGTTCATTGATGCCAATCGCCCCCATTTTGCGCCTGACCCAGACCGCTAGCCAAGCGAACCGGCACACAATTACGCTAGAGTGGCTCGAAAAGGGTACAAACCAGACCGCCAGCACCACCGTCGAGTCGGCAATGACCGAAGAGGATCAGCGCGACATCGCGTGGTACGTTGAGGAATACGCTGAGTATCCGTTTGAGCCGCATCGGCAGCGTGCGACCGAGATTGAGGCCCGGTTGAGTACCCTGGGCTGCGAGCTTTTCAATAAACTCTTCAAGGCCAATCAGGACACGCAGCGCATTTGGTTTGAAGCGGCCCGCCGTCTGGACAACGTGCGGGTTGAGATCGTCACCAATGCCGAGCATGCGACCACGTTGCCCTGGGAGTTGTTGCGCGACCCAGAGACGAAAAGGGTGTTGGCCTTGCACGCGCAGGCGTTTGTGCGCGCCGCGCCCAATGTGGCGCGCACACCGCTGGTGCTGAAGCAGGCGGCGGTCATGCGCATCTTGCTGGTGATTTGTCGGCCCGTAGACGACGGCGACTATGCACCCTTCCGCTCCGTCGCGAGTCGCCTGCTCAAGAGCCTGAGCGCCGAGGCCCGCGAGGTGTTCCAGCTTGAGGTGTTGCGCCCGCCGACCTTTGCCCGGCTTACGCGGGTGCTGCGCGATGCCAAGGCCGCCAACAAGCCCTATCACGTCGTCCACTTCGATGGTCACGGCGTCTTCGATGGTCGCGGCGTCTATGCGTTGTCCAACACACTGCCGGAGGATATGAGCAAGTTCACGGATCGGGGTGCGGGGCCGCAAGGCTTCCTACTGTTCGAGAGCGACACGACAACCAACCGGCGCGAGTTCGTTGACGGGAGCCGACTGGGCAAACTGTTGGTACAAAACAACGTATCGCTGCTCGTGCTGAACGCCTGTCGTGCGATCCCCGATGCCCCGGCTGCGGCAGACCATACGCAGCGTGAGGCCAACGCCCCAGCGCCCGCCGTTACCGAAGCCAACCCCAACGCGAAGGTGTGCGCCTTCGGTTCGTTGGCCCAACAGGTGCTGCTGACGGGCGTGGGCGGCGTGGTAGCACTGCGCTACAACGTCCATGTGGTCACGGCGGCGCAGTTTGTGGCTAAGGTGTATCAGGCGTTGGTGCAGGGCATGGCGTTAGGCGAAGCGGTGAGCCAGGGACGTAAGGATCTGCACACGCAACCTGAGCGTGAGATCGTGCAGAAGGTGAAACTGCAAGACTGGTTGGTGCCGGTGGTCTACGAAACGCAAGCCATGCGGATGTTTCAGCCCTCACCGGCGGCAAAAGCCTTGGCGATCACCATCGAACAGGCCAATGCGACCCCGCAGTGCGGCGAGCTCGACCCGGAGTTGCCGCAAACGCCGGAGACGGGCTTCTTCGGGCGCGACGAAACGCTGTTGGCGCTGGAGCGCGGCTTTGATCGCCACCACGTCGTGCTGTTGCACGCCCTCGTGGGCAGCGGCAAGACCACCACCGCCGCCGAGTTCGCCCGCTGGTACGCCCTTACCGGCGGCGTTCACGGGCCGGTGCTGTGGAGCAACTTTGAGCAGCACACCAGCCTGATGCAAGTGCTCGACCGCTTGGGATTGCGCTTCAATCAGGACTTGCAGCAAAGCGGGCATGACTGGCGAACCATTACCGACCCGGCCCAGAAGCGCGACCTAGCCCTGCAAATCCTGCGGCAAGTGCCCGTGTTGTGGGTGTGGGACAACGTCGAGTCGGTGGCGGGCTTCCCAAGGAACGAGCAGCAGGCGTTGGCCGACTTTTTGCGGGCGGCGAAGGACAGCCAGGCCAAGTTCCTGTTGACTTCGCGGCGTGACGAGCAGGCATGGCTAGGCGAACTGCCCGTGCGCGTTGTGCTGCCGCCCATGCCTATCCACGAGCGCAACCAACTGGCCAAGCAACTAGCGGCGAAGTACGAAGCCCCGCTCCGGCAAGATGACTGGACTCCGCTGCTGATGTATGGCGACGGCAATCCGCTGACGTTGACGGTGACGCTGGGGCGAGCCTTGCGCGAGTTGGAGGCGGGCGAAGCCATATCTAAAGATAACGCGAACGAAGGGCAGAGCATACGGTTCGGAACCTCGCTACGCGACAGCTTCGCCACGAAGTTCAACGAGCAGGAGTCGGCGATGCTGGCGCTGTTGCACCATTTCCAGGGCTTCGTGGACGTGGACGCGCTCCATCTGATGGGCAACACCGACAACGGATGGCACGTCCCCGCCATTGCTGGCCTCACCCGCGAAAAAGGCGTCGCCCTGCTCGACCGCGCCGCCGCCACGTTTGGGTTGCTAACGGCACAGGGCGACGGCTACTACAGCATTCACCGGGAGCTGTCGTGGTTTTTGCGGTCGATCTACGAGAAGAACTTGCAGACCGGCGCGGATCGCGCCTATGTCGAAGCAATGGGCGCATTGGGTGATTATTACCACCACCAATACGAAGGCGGCAACCGAGACATGATCGCACAGTTGCACGCTGAAGAGGCGAACCTGCTACACGCCCGGCGTTTGGCACTGCAACACGAGTGGTACGGCGGCGCGATCATCGGTGTCATGCAGGGGCTGCGTAGTCTCTATGCCCACACCGGGCGGCATACCGAGTGGCGGGCCTTGGTTGACAAGATCGTGCCCGTCTTCGTAGACCCGACGAGCGACGGCCCATTGCATGGGCGCGATGCGGAGTGGGCACTGGTGACAGAGTATCGCGTGTTGCTGCTGAAGGAGGAGCGACAGTGGGCCGCCGCCGCCAAGTTGCAAGGGCTGCGTGTAAACTATGACCGCCAACAGGCCGCACCGCTGCTTGTGTGGTTCCGTGCGCTGCCGCTAGAGGAACTGGAGAAACTGGAGAAACTGGAGAAACCGGAGAAACTGAAGAAACTGAAGGAACTGAAGGAACTGAAGAAACTGGAGGAACTGGATGGAGAGCAGCGCAACACACTGCGCTCACTGGCGGTGTCGGTTGAACAGCTTGGACATCTTCAGCGCGAGCAGGGCGTGGCGGCGTGTGTGGATAGTTACCAGGAGAGTTACGATCTGGCACTGCGGATGACCATCGTTTCGCTTGCTCCGCTCGCGGGCGAGTATGCCGTGGCTGCGAGTTGTGCTTTCAACCTGGGGCGTTGCTACGCGGAGACACCCGCGCTGCGCGACCTAGCGCAAGCCGAGGCGTGGTATCGGCGCAACCTAGAGGTAACTCCCGAAAGCGACCAAGCCAGTAGGGGCAAAACGCTGGGCCAACTCGGTCTCGTGACCTACGAGCGCTTTATGGAAGCACGGCAGACCGGGCAACCCGAGGCGGTGCTGCAGGCGCATCTGAGAAACACCCTGTGGGCCTATCAGGAAGTGTTGCATACGTTCCCGCTCGATCCCAAAAATCCAAAAGAAATCCCCCACAACTAGCTTGGGAACATCCAGGAGCAGACCGACCAAGCACTGGCGGGAGGCGCTCCGCTCCTCAGGCATGTTTCAGATTGCAGATCTGCCGTAATAGGACGCGGTGCATTTGCCCAAACGGTAACGCTGGTTTGAACCATGCCTTATGGTAAAATCAGCCCCCTAGTCCCCAACGTGCATAACAGCATCGCGACAGTAGAGCGCGACTCCCAAGGTTCAAGCGCCTTCTTGCGGGCCTGCCTGCAACCTGCAATCTGCAATCCAAAAAAGCCTATGCGTCCACTGGCCCTCAGCCTGCTCTTGTGCCTCGTGGCGTGCGGTCTTGCGCCGCCTGCGCCACCACCGAGCAGGGAGCCGTTGCCCACCTTGATGCCCACCCTGACCGGCGGCATGCCCGTCACGCCGCCAGATAGCGGGTGGCTACCCGCTGGCCCTGCGGCGCAAGTGCGCCGCCTGCGGATCAGCGTCGGCGGTCAAGTGGCCCCGGTCAGCGTTGTGCGGCTCGACCCGGCCCGCGTGCGTTTCAGCGTGGGCTACCAGCCCGCCACGCCGCCATCATTGTACGAATGGGCTACCAACACCGGGGCATTGGCCGTGATCAATGGTGGCTTCTTCGACGAAACGGGGCAGACGGTCGCTCTATTGGTGCATGCCGGCACGCCTAACGGCACGAGCTACGCGGGGCGCGGCGGGATGTTCGCCGTGACGGCGGAGGGAACCGTGACGTTGCGTGCGCTGGCCGACACACCGTATGACCCCAACGAGCCGTTGGCCGAGGCGCTGCAGGGCTGGCCGATGCTGGTGCGTCCCGGCGGGGTCGCGGCCTACAGTGCCGAAGATGGGGCGCGTGACCGGCGTAGCGCACTTGCGCTTGACCAAGCGGGCCGCGTGCTGCTGATTGCCGCGCCCACCGCCGCTTTTACCCTCGCCGAACTGAGCACCTGGCTGGCGACCAGCGATTTGGCGCTTGCGGCGGCAGTCAACCTTGATGGCGGCGCTTCCACCGGCCTGGTATTGCTCAGCGCCACGAACCCGGAACGGCTTGACGCCTTTGCGTCCTTACCCATCGTGCTCATGGCGCTGCCGCGTTAAGGGCTATTCCTTCCCCGCTGTTAAGGGGAGCGCTTCGGGGGTGCCAAAGCGTATCTCGAGCACGCCACTGCGGAAGACGGCGCGGGTGGCGGGGCGTTCGGCAAGACTCATCGGCAAAATCAGGTCACGGCGGAAGTTGCCAATCTCGATGAACAACTCATCGCCCCGCTTGGTCATCGCCACTTTGCCAATCTCGACGTGCGGCAGTGGCAGCCGCATCACATACTCCTGCCCCTCCCTGACAATCTCCTGGGTCTTGCCCCGGAACTGCACCTTGACCGGGTCAACTTCACCAAAAAGGCGCTGCCCAACCTCAGAGAGATCTTTCAGACCCGCGAGATCACGCGCATAGTGGGGACCTTCCCAAATCGGCAAAGGCGAAAAGAGGTCGTAGGCCAACTTCCGGTAGCCCTGTTGGATCCGGGCCAACTCCTGCATAAACGCCCCTTCGGCCTGTTCGACGGGCAGCACGCGGTTGAGCACGACGCCATCAATGGGGTAGCCAAAGAGCGACAGATAGGTCGCGGCGCGCTGGGCCTCCTTGATCACAATGCGCTCGGGGTTGACCACCAACCGGTACGAGCTAATTGCGGGATCAATCAGCGTTTCGCGCAGCGCAATGACGCCCTTATTGAGCCGGTCAAGGGTGGCGAAAATATCGGTGGCGGGAATAAGTTGCTTAACCAACGGGCGAGCCGCCTTGAGCGTGGTCGGCTCCCAGTCCATTACGCGGGAAGCGTACCACGTAAAAGTTTCGGGCATGGTGAGTAAGCGCACCGTCTCGCCAGTGGGGGCAGCGTCAACAATCACCACATCGAACGCGCCGGTCTTGGCTTGGCGACGAATATGGAGCAGGCTGACCACCTCTTCCATCCCAGGGATGATCGCCAGTTCTTCGGCGGCAATTTCCTCCACGCCTTTGCGGCGCAGCAAGGTCGAGAAGTAGGTACGGAGTTCACCCCAATGATCGCGAACCTCGTCAAGGACGTTGACCTCTTGGCCCCAGAGGTGGTCATTAAGTTGGGTGGGCAGCGAGCCGAGGGGCGTATCGAGGGCATCGGCCAGACTATGGGCGACATCGGTACTAACGACCAGGGTGCGGTAGCCAAGCTCAGCCGCCCGCACTGCCGTAGCGGCGGCGGTCGTTGTCTTGCCGACCCCACCCTTCCCTAAATAGAGGATGAGACGCATGCGCTCGTAACCTTTACTAGCAGCTTGTAGAGCTACTCGTAAGAAAAAGGAACTGGATTATGCGGGCGAGGCGGTTGCCGCGTTGTGCCTACCTGACGGATGCCCAGTTCGAAACCACGGCCCATTGTACGTGTTGCTTCAGAGCGCGTCAAACGGTGTTGTTGCGCTTTCAAGAGTCGCTCTGGGAGCGCGGGCGTCTCGCCCGCATCCAGGCAAGATGCCCGGACTACCTTCGCATCCTTCAGCCACTTGGCGCATCAGTGCGCCACCCGTGACGCCGCCATGCAGGCGGGACGCCCGCGCTTCCAACAGGCTTCTGCCGCCTTTGACCTGGCCCTGCCCGCCTAGCGGGGCTACGTCAAAGTCACGCGCCGGGTGGCTAAAGCCTCCGGCTACGGGTACGAAGCCCGCTTTCGCAGGCGTATTGAGCCTGCTTCAGCAAGCTTGGTACACGTAGCAGAGGGCTTCAGCCCCACGGCGAGCGACTTTGACGTAGCCCTAAGGGTGAGGTTAGGGTCATTGAAATGACTTTACATCAGCCCTGACGTGAATCCATTGCGATCTGTCCACCGTAGGCGCGTTGCTGTTTACGCTTAGATAGCGGTACTGATGCTATACTATTGTGCATCGCACCCACACACATTAGAAATATCCACCCCTAAGCTCAAGGCGGAATTTGATGGAGCGGTGCGTATGTAGCCAGTGTGGCGGTGATAACCGCAGGCTCGCACGCTACTGCGGTCACTGTGGCGCGCTGCTCGTCCGGCCTCGCCCCGCACCATCTACGCCCCCGACCGAACCGCCCGCACCCCTGCGTTCCGGCGATCTGCTTGGCGACGGTGGGCGCTACCGCGTTGATCAGTACCTCGGCGGTGGGCGCTTTAGCCAGGTTTTTCTCGCTGAAGATACCCACCTCAATCGGCTGTGTGCGATGAAGCAGTTGCGCCTTGATCCAATTTGGCCACCGGAAACGGTACGCCAGGTGATGGATTCCTTCGCGCACGAGTCGCGGCTACTCGCGAGCCTGAATGCGCCCGGCCACCGCAACATCCCCGAGATTTACGACCACCTTGATGCCCAGCTCTGCTTGGTGATGAAGCACGTCGCTGGTGAGGATCTGGCTGCGCTGTTGGCACGGCGAGCCGCGCCGCTGCCTGAAGATGAGGCGCTACGCTACGCCCGCGATGCCTGTGCGGCGCTGGCCTATATGCACGCCCGTCGCCCTGCGGTGCTGCATCGCGACCTCAAGCCGGCCAATATGATCCGCGACTCGTCCGGCAGTATTGTGCTGATTGACTTTGGGTTGGCGAGCCCGGCCTCCGCTGGTGATCCACTGGCTTTGGCGCAGGCGGGCACGCCGGGCTATATGCCGCCTGAGCAGTGGCGCGGTGTGCCGGTACCGCGCTCGGATGTCTATGCCCTTGGTGCCACGCTCTACCGAATGCTCACTTGTCGCACCCCGCCCTCGCCTGAGGTTGAGCCGCCCCCGCCAGTTCGCCAACTGAACCCGGCGGTTCGCCCTGAGGTTGAGGCGCTGGTGCGCCGCGCCCTCGCCCCCGCGCCGGTTGACCGCCCCAGCGCTGCCGATCTGCTGGCTGAACTGGAAGATCTGCTGACCCGGCGCGATCTGCCGCCGCCGGAGCCGGAACACCCGCCCTCACCCCCGGAGTTAGTGGGGCGAACGGCTGAACTGGCTGAACTGGCGGTGCGTCTGGCTAATGATCATGCGGTGGCCTTGGCTGGCATGCCTGGAGCCGGGAAGACGGCCTTAGCGGCGACACTGGCTACCCATCACCCTGACCAGAGTCGCGTCTTTTGGCACACGTTTCGCGCTGGTGAGGGTGTGGATGTGCTGATCTGGCGGCTGGCGGGCTGGTTGGCCTGTGCGGGTCGCCCCGATGTCTGGCAGCGACTTCAGGGTGCGCGTCAGTCTGGTGGCCCGCCGCTCTCGCCCGATCTGCTGGCCAGTTACTTGACGCAACTGATGCGCGGTTGGGACGGGTTGCTCTGTCTGGACGACCTGCACCTAGCGGCTGATGACCCGGTGCTGCTGCGGGTGATTGGGTTGCTGGCTGATGCGGCGCAGGCGGGTGGCCCGGCGCTGCTGGCGACGGCGCGGGCGGTGCCGGACGCGGCCCGGATCGCCGTGACGATCACGCTCGGCGGGCTGCCGGAAGAGGCCGCACGCACGTTGCTTGACCGGGCCGGGCTTGGCCTCAGCCCTGAACAGGTCGCCGAACTTGTCCGGGCCACGGAGGGCAACCCGCAGTTCCTAACGCTGGCGATTGCGGCCCTGCGGCGCGGCACTCGCCCAGAGCAAATGCTGGGTCGCCTGACCACCGCTGGCGATTTAGGCAACTACCTGCTGCGTGAAGTGGACGAGGGCTTGAGCGCCCAAGAGCGGAAGGCGATGGAGGCGCTTGCGGTACTGTTGGGCTACGGCGGCACACCGGATGTGGTCACGGCCCTGATTGGCGGACGCCCGGCGTGGCGCACGCTGGCCCGCCTGGTTGAGCGCCATTTGCTCAGTGTGGAGCCGCGTGCCGATGGGGATGTCTATCGCCAGCACGCGATTGTGCAGGGCTTTTACTACGCGACGCTGGCCCAACGCCGCCGCAAGGCCATGCACGAGCGGGCCGGTGCGTACTATGAGTCTGAGGGCCAGGATTTGCTGGCGGCGGCGCGGCACTTTGCCCAGGCCAGTCTGCCTGAGCGGGTTGCCGCCGCCCTGACCCGCGACATTTGGGGGCTGATCAACGCGGGCCAGTCGCGTGAGGTGCGGGTGCTGCTGGAAGCGCTGCCGGTGCCCCGGCTGGAGCCTGAGCTACGCGCCGCTGTGCGTACCGCCCTTGGCGAGATCTATGCGCTCCTCGGTGAGTACGCGAGCGCCCGTTCGCTGCTAGAGCTGACGCTGGCCGAAAGCCCGCATCAGGATCTTCGGCAGGCCCGGCGGCACCGCCTGCTGGCCCAAGTTTGTGCGCGCACTGGCGATTATGACCAGGCTGAGGCGAGCTGTCGGCGGGGGCTGGCGCTGGCTGACACCACTGGGCCAGTGCGTACCGAGACGGCGCGGCTCTACAGCCAGTTGGCCGAAGTACTGATGCGGCGCAGCGCCTTTGACGAGGCGGAGGCGGCGTGCAAGGCTGGGTTGGCGGTGCTGCCGCGTGCGCCGGCCAACTCCAGTGAGCGCGGTGCCCTGTTGCTGCGCCAAGCTACCGTCGCCGGGCGGCGCGGAGCCTACGCGACGGCGATCAGCGACCTTGAGCAGAGTCTGGCTCTGGCTCGTCAGGTTGCCGACCCCATCCTGACGTCGGCAGGGCTCCATAACCTTGGGATCTATCATCATCTCAGTGGGCGGATCGAACAGGCGCTGGCCTGCTATAGCGAGAGCCTGCATCTAGCCGAGCAGGTCGGCGACCTGGCTAGGCAGCTCGCGACGATCAACACCCTGGGAGGAATCCACCTGGATCGTGGTGAGATTGGTGAGGCCATGAGGTGCTTTGAGGAGTGCCGCACGCTGAGTGAGCAGTTCAACTTGCTCGATGAATTGGCGTTTGCGCTGCTGAATATTGGCACCCTGCGCTATGAGCAAGGGGAGCTTGATACCGCCGCTAGTCGGCTCGATCACGCCCGTCAGATCTTTAGCCAGATCGGCGTGCGCGACGAGGAGGCCCACTGCCTGTATGTACTTGGCGATATCGCCTTACGCCAGGGGGATTCTGCAACCGCCAAGGGTTATGGTCAGCAGGCTCTTGACCTAGCGAACCAGATCGGCAGCCAGGTATTTGCGTCCTGTGCCCTGCGGGTGCGGGGCGAGGCGTGTCTTGCCTTAGGTGATCTGTCCAGCGCTGCCGACGATCTGGCCGAGTCTTGGCGGCTTCAGCAGGACATCGGCGATCCCTACGACGAGGCGCTGATCCGGGCGGCCAGCGCTCGCCTGGCCTATGCCGAACATGATCAGACCCGCGCCCGCACCGAGGCGCGGGCGATCCTGCCGTTCGCCCGCGAGCGCGGCATGGCCTACCTGGAGCACGAGATGGTCAATCTATTGGCGAACCTTGATAAACCCTAAGCTGGCGCTGAGTTAACGGCGCTCGTTTGCGAGAGTGTTGTGCGCTACCCTTGAGGGAGAGGATGGATCGTTTCAGAAGGGGGATTATATGCGACCGTACCGAATCGTCCGCCTGATCGCGTCCGCGCTGGTGGCTATTTCTGCCCTGCTCGCCTCGGTTGGCAGCCCGCCGCGCATTACCCGTGCCGCCGCGCCGCTCTGCGGCACACTGATCCAGAACGTCAGCGGCGCAATCGCCGCCAATACGACATGGTCGCCAGCGAATATCTATGTGCTGACGGGTGATGTGACGGTGAACACCGGCGTCACCTTGGTGATTCAGCCGGGGACGGTGATCAAGGCAAAGACTCAGGCGCGGCTACTCATTAGTGGCACACTGACTTCCGATGGCACAGCGGTCAACCCAATCTACTTCACCTCCTGGAACGATGACTCGCTCTGCGGCGACACGAATGGCGATGGCACAACGACTACGCCAGCGGTGAGCGACTGGGGCTACATCGAGTTTACATCGGGTAGCAACGATATCAGTAGTCTGAGCCGGGCGGTGCTGCGCTACGGTGGTTTGGGCTACAGCACCTCGCCGAGTGGGGTAATCATCCTCACTGATGCCAGTCCGAACTTGGCCTACCTGAGCATGGAACACAACCACCGCAATGCGGTACAGCTTTGGACTGGCGGCTGGAATACGGTGACTCTCGGCAGTTCAACGGTTGTCTACTTGCTGGTAGGCGACATCACCGTGAACAGCAACCAGACCATGACGATTGTCCCCGGTGCGAAGATCAAGGCTACTGCCCAGGCTCGCCTGCTGGTCAACGGCAAACTCACCGCCGACGGTACAGTAGCCAATCCGATCTACTTCACCTCAGAGAAGGATGATACTGTGTGTGGGTTAGGTGCGAGCGATGAATTGGTTTGTGACACCAACAACGCGGTGGATGGCCCAACCACGAGCGACTGGGGCTATATTGAGTTTACAGCGGGAAGCAACGATACCAGCAGCGTGAGCCGGGCGGTGCTGCGCTACGGCGGTTTGGGCTACAGCACCTCGCCGAGTGGGGTAATCATCCTCACTGATGCCAGTCCGAACTTGGCCTACCTAAGCATGGAACACAACCACCGCAACGCGGTACAGCTTTGGGCTGGCGGCTGGAATACGGTAACCCTTGGGAGCTCGACGGTGGTCTACCTGCTGGTAGGCGACATCACCGTGAACAGCAACCAGACCATGACGATTGTCCCCGGTGCGAAGATCAAGGCTACTGCCCAGGCTCGCCTGCTGGTCAACGGCAAGCTCACCGCCGATGGTGTATCAAGCAACCCAATCTTTTTCACCTCGGAAAAAGACGATACAGTCTGCGGCTATGGTGCGAGCGATGAACTGATCTGTGACACAAACAACGCGGTGGATGGGCCAGCCACGAGCGACTGGGGCTATATCGAGTTTACGGCGGGTAGCAACGACACGAGCAGCCTGAGCCGGGCGGTGTTGCGCTACGGTGGTTTGGGCTACAGCACCTCGCCGAGTGGGGTAATCATCCTCACTGATGCCAGTCCGAACTTGGCCTACCTGAGCATGGAA
>CAIRDL010000579.1 GCA_903877345.1 uncultured Oscillochloris sp.
CCCGCGATGACATAGTCCATAAGCGCCGATTATACCACTTGAAAAAGGCTAATTTGGGCGGAAAACCACTTGACAGCACAAGTGTTTGCCCGTTATAATCAGTCTAACAAACGTTCTAGCGCGGGGCGGCATACGCAGCGTGGTCGCAGAGACCTCGCACGATGAGCAACCTCCCCGTGAAGAAACGTTCGACACACGCGCCGTCGGCCCCTATTTGGGTTGCGGCTAATGAAAGGATCGGGCCTATGCGCACCGCAAATGGGCTCTCTCTGCGTCAGGAGAAGATCCTGGGCTACATCCAGGAGTTTTTGCACAAAAACGGCTACCCGCCCGCGATCCGCGACATTCAGAGCGATTTGAAAATCAGTTCGACCTCGGTGGTCGCCTACAACCTCAAGGCGCTTCAGGAGAAGGGTAAGATCGCACGTGACGGCAAAGTTTCACGGGGTATCACCATCCCCAACAGCAACGGCCACGGCCACATGCTGCCACCGCCGAGTTTCAAGGTGCCGCTGCTCGGGGTGATCACGGCGGGTTCGCCCCTGCCCGACCCCGAGGATGTCAATGCCGATGCTGCCGAGAAGGTCGAGGTGCCGCTTACGTTCGCCGCGACCGACAAACTCGGGGCCATTTATGCCTTGCGGGTGCGCGGCCACTCGATGATTGACGCCCTGATTGACGATGGCGACATCGTGCTGTTGCGCTACCAACCCACCGCCGAGAACGGGCAAATGATCGCCGCCCGTTTGCTCGACGAGAACGCCGTTACGCTCAAGCGGTTCTACCACGAGGGCGACCGCATCCGCCTCCAGCCAGCCAACGCGACGATGGATCCGATCTACACGACGCCCGAAAACCTCCAGATCCAGGGCCGCGTTGTCGGTGTGCTACGCACGCTCATTTAATCTGTGCTTCGTCCGTGTCCGGGCGCCCCTTGTGGGCGCCCCCAAAACAGGATTGCAGATTTGCCGCAACAGAACGCGGTGCGCTTGCCCAATGGCCTACCCCATCCCCATAAACTGACTCGGCCCTGGTATGGCCCACCACCCACGGGCGAGATACGCTCCGACGAGGAACGCCAGCACCAGGAGCGCGAAGCCCAGATCGCCCCAGCGCAAACGCCAGCGTCGGTTTGGTAGCACCGTGTGGGCGCTCACCCAACAGAGGATGACGGACAGCAGTCCGTAAGCGATCAGGGTGGCCCGGTAAATCGGCATGACCACCGGGCCGGTTGGCCCGTAGAAAATCACCCCCTGCCCCAAGACACTCAGCAGCGGCAGCCCGCCGAAGGGGTCGTTGAAGCTAAGCAGCGGTGCTGCTGATATGGTCGGGTCGCCGCCCACCCCAATGGCGACCGTCGTCACCGACAGCAGGGCGCTGAAGGGGTTGAGGTAGAACAGGGCCGTAGGAGCCTGCTGCCCCGGCGGGGTCGTAAATTGCCCCCACACCGAGGCGAGGAGCATCGGCACACCCACCAGCAACAACACCAGCATGTAGGCAATGGTCGTCGCCCGTGCGGTGCGCCGCATGATGGCCGAACAGAAGAGTCCGATGGCTCCGAAATAGATGGTTGCGGCGATGAGCAGCGCCAGGGCTTTCAGCATTGCCCGCAGTTCAACCCCGCCAAAGACCAGCACAACACTGAAGACGGGAACGGCGGCGAAGATCAACAGGAAGAGGTAGCTCAGGGCGGCGACGAGCTTGCCCCAGAGGATCTGCCCAGGGCGCAACGGCGTCGCCATCAGCAGCACGTAGGTTAAATGCTCGCGCTCACCACTGATCGCCCCACTCGTCATTGAAGGGGCCAGGAAGACCACCAGCATCAACTCGACGAAGGCCAGCCCACGGAAGAGCGCTTGTCCAACTTGGGCGCTCAACAGCAACCCCCCGAGACGGGCTTGCTGTTGCATCAGTTGGTAAATGCCGAAGCCCGTCAGGGCCAGCAGCACCAAGAAGGCGGTCAGGATCGCGTAGGGTCGGGCACCCCGCATCCGCGTGCGTACCTCGCGCACAATGATCGGGTTGATGGTCGGTCGCAAACCTTGGAGCATCCGCATCGCCTGCCTCTTTCGGCTTTTAGGCAAGGTTTCAGGTTTTAGGTCGAGCACATGAAGCATGCCAAAAGCTAAAATCCAAACCCCAACTCAACAATGAGCGGCCAATGGTCAGAACCGACCGCAGGCTCCACCGTGGCCCGCCGCGCAACAAGCTTCGCCGTATGCCAAATATAGTCAATGCGCAGCAACGGAAAGGGCAGTTCGGCCACTTGCGCGGTGTGCCCAAAGCCCCAACCCGCACCAGGGAAACTATCAAGCGCCACTGTTTGGAGTGCGGCGTAGGCTTCGGAGGTACTGGTGAAGTTGCAGTCGCAGAGCAACAGGGCTGGGTTCGTGCTACTGCGAATAGCTTGGGCCAGACTCTGTGCCTCGCGGAGCCGTTCGCTGTAGCAGTTGTCGGTGTAGGTCGCAAACTCGTCGGACGGGTACATCAGGACATTGCTAGGCGTCAGATGCGCAACAAACACGGTGACGGCGTGTTCGTTGACCAGCACCGTCGCCTGCAACGCCCGCTCAATCGGCGTTTGGAACGAGGTCGAGACCGCCGTAATAGGCCAACGACTGAGCAACAGGATATTGTGGAAGCGCCTGATCGGGTCGGCCGCGACGTAGGGGTAGGCAGTGGCGAGTTGGCGGGTCAAGCGTTCCTCGGTATCCGGCGTGACCTCTTGGAGGCCGATCAGGTCGGGGTTCGCTTGTTGAATTGCCGCCAGAATCGCCGCATCGTCCTCATTACTCCAAAGCATATTGAGGGTCATTGCGGTGAGTTGGGCATGCCCTTGCCCCCCAAGCACCGTGGGTACCGGCATGAACAGCGCCCCAAAGAAATAGACGAACGCCAATCCGGGGAGACTCTGCGCCAACAGCAGGGGCCAAGCGCGCAGCCAGAGGGCCAGCGGAACCACAATGACGAGAGGCAGAAAGAGGTAGAGGGCCACCGTGTTGATCAGCGCAAGCCACCAGAGATGGTCGAAGAAAACGGCACGCAGGAGCAGCCAAAGGCCGATGAGGAACGGATAGGCCCAACCAAGGCCGATCAGGATGCGATGTTTGTGCATAGAAGGTTTCGGGTTTCAGGTGCCAGGTTTCAGGTCGAGCGCATCAGGAAGTTGTGCGCCAGCCAAGACGGTAAAGGGCGTAGAGACGCAACATCTTGCGTCTCTACATAATGCGATTCGGGCAAATGCACCGCATCCTGTTGCGGCAAATCCGCAATCTAAAACCTAAAATCATCAGGTGTGGACAATAAGTTCGCATACAGATCCAACGTCTTGCGGGCGACCACCGGCCAATGGAACGTACTCGTCACAAGCTGCACACTCGCTTCGCCCCAAGCGGGCCAATGCGCCCGTTGGGCCAACGCCAACCGCAGCTTGGCGGCGAGGTCGTCCACATCGCCGGGGCGGGCCAAGTAGCCGTTGCGTCCGGCAAACACCTTATCGGGAATGCCGCCCGCCGCCGAAGCCACCAACGGCTTACGGTGAACCATGCCCTCAAGGGTGACGAGGCTGCTACCTTCATACAGGGTAGGGTGGATTACCAGTTCGACCTCTTCATAAAGGCTGTGGAGTTCGTCGTCGGCAAGGCGTCCGACAAAGGTTACGTGTGCGGCAAGACCCGCCTGTTGCACCTGCGCCTCAAGGGTCGCCCGTTCTTTGCCATTGCCCACCAAAAGCCAACGCCAACGTGGCGGCAGTTCGGCCTGGAGGCGGGCTAGGGCATCAACAAGCACATGGAAGCCCTTGTTACGCTCCAAACGGCCCACACTCAGCAGGATCAGGTCGGCTTGATCGAGGCCGAAACGGGCGCGCAACGCGACCCGCAGCGCCGGACGCACGAGGCCCAGACACTCATCCACATCAATTGCCGAAGGAATGACCACCACGCGGCGCGGGTCTACGCCCAAGTAAAGGGGCAAATCAGTCTGGGTGCAAGCGTCGGTCGCAATGGCGCGGTCGGCGCAGCGATGCCCATAAGCGTAGAGCGTCCGAAAAGGGGCGTAGGCCAGCCATTTGCGCCAATCTGGGGTGCGAAATTCCTCCATGCCGTGCGGATTGGCGACAAACGGCACCCGCCGGAGCAACGGGTCGCGCACTCGGATCGCGCCGTAGCCGGTGGCGCAAAGACCTTGGCTATGCACAATGTCGTAGCGGTCACGGCGCACGGCGGCAGCGACCATGCGCCCAAGCTGCCATGTGTACCACGGGTAATTGAGTTGGCGTCCGAGGATGCTGTTCGGGGGCAGTAGCGGCGTGGTGTAATCGTAGCGGAGTTGTATCACCTCAAGTTGATCCGCGACCGCCGTTGGCAACTGTGCCGCTGCTTGGCTGTCCGTCGTCGTCTGAACATAGAGGGTGACGACCGCTCCCAGTTTGGTTAAATGAGTGACGAGGTGAAAGACGTGGCGCTCGATCCCGCCGTAGCCGTGGAGCGGAAAAACGACGCGAGCCAGCATTGCGACCCGCACGGGTCGTCCGTCGCGCAGAGGGTTAAGGCTCATAGTGGGCCATGATACCACGCGGGGCGGGTTCCTTGGTTAGGCATGGTTCAATCTAGCTTTACCGTTTGCGGTGAACGGTCGGTGGAGGGCCGCATGGCCCCGAAGGGGTAGAGACGCAAGATATTGCGTCTCTACGCCCCTGCCGCTTCTGAAACATGCCAACAATGTGCAACCGCTGTGAGCCTTAGCAAAGGAGACAACCAACGGCACCCTGACAAGCCGTATAATGGGCATCCATGCCGCTTCGCACCTTGGAGCAAATTCGCCAGGGCTCTGCTACAGACCACGGATTTTATGACCCAGTTTCCCCTTCCGCCCGACCTCGCAACCGACGTACAGTACGTCGAGCAGTTGGTGCTTGAGCGCACTCGCTCGCGGGCTGCGGTGATCAGCGTAGCCGAGACCCGGTTGCTCGTTCCTGGTGCAACCCGTACCCACGCCGCCCTCGTCCTATTGGCGGCGCAAATTGGCACCTATCAACGTGAACGGGTCGCCCATGCGGCGGTTGCCATCGAGTTCATCCACGCCGCAACCGAAACCCACGCCACTTTAATTGACGAACGCGAGCGCAGGCGCGGGGTGCCGCACGTTGGCGAGTGGCACCACGGCGTTGCGCTGATGGTGGGCGACTACCTGTTTGCGCTGGCGGCCGGTGCGATGGCGCAAAGCCCCGACCCACGGGTGATCGGCTTTTACTCTCAGGCCGTTATGCAGATCACTGAGGCAACCCTTGCCCCGCCGCCGCCTTTTCGCCCCCGTGAAGTCGCCCAGGCACGTTACCTCGAACGCCTCGCCGGCACGGTAGCCGCTCTCGCTGCGGCAGCCTGCAAAGCGGGCGCAGCTTGCGGCGGTGCGCCAATCGAACAGATCGAAGCCCTTGGCGCTTTCGGTCATGCTGCGGGTCTTGCGCTCCAACTCGGTGATGAGCTCCTGGCGTTCACCGCCCCCAACGCAAGTTGGCCGACTGGTGCTGTGACGCTGCCCATGCTTTGCGCGCTGACCGACGATGAACGCCTCGTCGCCGCTCTCGATAGCGCTGATCCCGCCGAGCAGGCTTGGGCCGTCGCAACGGTGCGCCACCACGGTCTCGCTCCTACCCGCGCCGAGGTGATCCGTCTCGCAACGCAGGCCCAAGCCGCTCTCGCCGGGGTACCCGCAGGCGCGGCTCGCGAGGCGTTGGCCCTCGTTGCTGCCTACGCCGTGGCCCGTCTAGAGTGACCTTCGGGTCACGCTACATTCATGAGGAGCTTGAACGATGCGTCTTTTCACCAACAAGCCCGCAGATCTGTGGCTCTTACTGCGACGAGTGATCGCCATCGGCTGTCTGGTGGTCTGGGTCTTGGGCGTCATTTTGCCCGTTATCCCTGGCTGGCCAGCCCTAGTGCTGGCGATTATCTTGCTGGGTCGCCGCGACCGTATGTTACGGCTGCTCCACCTCTTCGGGCGGCGCAGTATCCGTTGGTTGCGCCGCCACCCCGTACCGCAGGTGCGCTACGTGGGGCACTGGCTCTCCCGCAGCTATCGCCAACTACGCCGCGCCATTACGCCACATCTCATCGCTGCCGAGCGGGTCTTTCGGGTGTAAGACAAGGTTCAACTCAGCTTTACAGGTCAGCGATCTGACGCAAAGCCGCAAAGCCGCAAAGCCGCAAGGAACGTGTGGTGAGGGGGTTTGGAGCGGCGCAACCGGCGATTGTCGAGTAGCGTACAAGCAAACGTTATGGACGAACAACAACGCGCTGCTGATTTGCAGCAAATGAAGCGCACAGCCACAGGTTTGCTCGTCATTGTGACGATCATTTTTCTCATCGCGTCATACTTCCAGGGGCTAGGGTGGGGGTGGATAGGCTTCGTGCGAGCCTTCGCCGAGGCTTCGATGATTGGGGCGCTCGCCGACTGGTTCGCTGTAACCGCCCTCTTCCGCCACCCGCTCGGCATTCCCATTCCCCACACCGCCATCATTCCCCAACGCAAGGATCGCATTGCCGAGAGCTTTGGGCGCTTTATTGAGCGCAATTTCCTCGACCCCGAAAAAATCGTCGTGCGCGTGCGCCGGCAAGATGTGGCGGGCAAGCTCGCCCGTTGGTTGCGCCAACCCGAACGCTCACTCCAAGTGGCTGACCTCGCCGCCGAGAGTCTCACGGCCCTGTTGCGGGTTGCGAACGATGAGGAGGTCGGCGGCATGATCCAGCGTGCGCTCGCCGAGCGCGTCGCCGCCGTCCCCGCTACCCCTTTGGTGGCGAAGCTCCTGGGTGTTATGGTGGTTGAAGAACGACAACGCGATGTGCTGCTCCAACTGGCCCGCGTGGCAACCGAGTGGGTCGAGAGCAACCAGATGGGGATTCGCAAGCGCATCGCGGGCGAGTTGCCCTCGTGGTTGCCGCGCATCGTCGATCTGAAGATCTACGAACGCCTGCTCGATAGCGCCCGCAAGATTCTGGCCGAACTGAGCGCTGACCCCGAACATCCCTTCTATACGCAGTTTACGGCGACGCTCGACCGTTGGATCGTCAATTTGCAGGACGACCCCGAAGTCCGGGCGCGGGGCGAGGAACTCAAACAGGATTTGCTCCAGCATCCGCTGTTGCGCGAAGTGGCGGGCGATCTTTGGCAGGATCTGAAGTCTAGCCTGACGAAACAGAGCAGCGCATCCGACTCGTCACTGCGCCAGTCTATTGCCTTGGGCCTCGAACACCTGGGGAATGTGCTCGAGACTGACCCCGAGTGGCGCGCTCGCGTGGATAGTTGGGCCGAGGATCTTTCGCGCTACGTTATTCAGCGCTACGGACGTTCGGCTGGCGATTTTGTCACCCAAACCGTGCGCGCCTGGTCCGCCGAGGAAGTCACCCGCAAGATCGAGCTTCAGTTCGGGCGTGATCTTCAGTACATTCGCATTAACGGCACCATCGTCGGCGGGCTTGCGG
>CAIRDL010000580.1 GCA_903877345.1 uncultured Oscillochloris sp.
GCGCCTATCTGGGTAAGAAACCGTGTAAAACGTCTGCGTAGAGAGGCTAAACAATGTTCAAGGACAAGATTCGGTGCCTCTATCCCTAGTATACAGTAACAGACCATTTGTACTGTTTACAACTGTCGTAGGACTGCTATATGCTTCGGCATATGTACCCGCTGCTGGGTTCGCCCAGCAGGGCGCTCGTAAGTGCGCCATACTACCCGGATGCCAGTCGAAGTATGGGATTGGTAGCGCCAGGGTAAAGCCCACGAGCTTTAGCCGTGGGTAACTTACTAACCAGCGTTACCAGATTGTCGGTCAGGTGGGCAAAGGCGGTACGGGTGAGGTGTATGAGGCCATTGATACGCGTCTGCGGCATCGGGTCGCACTCAAGCAGATGCTTATCACCGACCCAACCTATGCGCGGGTCTTCGAGCACGAGGCCATCCTGTTAGCCGATCTTAAGCACATCCGGTTGCCAAAAGTTACTGACCATTTCAGCAATTCCAACGGCCAGTTTTTGGTGATGGAATTCATCCCTGGCGCTGATTTGGCGACTCTTCTAGCGCAGCAGGGTGGCCCATTTCCGGTGGCGCAGGTGCTGGTGTGGGCTGACCAGTTGCTTGATCTGCTTACCTACCTCCACAACCGAACGCCGCCCGTGTTGCACCGTGATATTAAGCCGGGGAACCTCAAGGTGGCGCAAGACGGCACGCTCATGCTGCTCGACTTTGGCCTCGCCAAAGGGGTGCTCACGCAGACCCACCTGACGAGTGACCGCAGTGTCTTTGGCTACACCGAGGCGTACGCGCCGTTGGAACAGATTCAGGGGACGGGCACCGAGGTACGGAGTGACTTGTATGCGGTTGGCGCGACGCTGTATCACCTCTTGATGGGCACGCTGCCCCCCAATGCGTTGACGCGCACCGCCAGTCTTGTGCGCCGCCAACCGGATCCATTGCGTCCGCCCCACGCGCAGAACCCGGCAATCCCACCAGCGATCAGTGCGGCATTGGTGCAGGCGCTGGAACTCAATCCTGATGATCGCCCCGCCAATGCCACGGTGTTACGGGATGCGTTACGCGCCGCGTCGCCAAGGCGATCAGTCGCGCCCGCGCAGGTGATCCAACAAGGCGTGTCCCAGTCGCCCTTCGCGGTGGGTACGCCGACTATTCTACAGGCCAAGCCTGCATCAATGCCACTCACAGTACGTAAGTCGCTGCGTAAGTCACTTATTGAACGGATTGGCGTATCGGTGGTGATACTACTGGGAGTGGGGATCTGTAGTGTCGGAAGAATTCCAGCAGTTAGAAGGAATCCGGCATATGTGCCGCCCGCAATGCCTGAAATGGTCACCGTACCCGCTAGTTCATTCCTGATGGGCAGTAGCGATCAACAGGTTGCCGATGTGCTACGCCAGGATGTGAATTCGGCTTCTTGGATCAAGGCTGAACAACCCCAACACACGCTAACCCTGCCCGCCTACGAGATTGGTAAGACCGAAGTGACCAACACGCAGTTTCGCCCCTTCGTCGAGGGTGACGGCTATACAAACCAGTCCTATTGGGATGTTGCCGGTTGGCAGTGGCGCATCGAACAGCAACGGACGCAGCCTAGCTGTTGGAGCGAGGTAGATCTTAATCAGGTGACCCATCCGGTTGTCTGCGTGACGTGGTACGAAGCAATGGCCTACGCCCGTTGGCTTAGCGCTAGAACTGGCTTAAACTTTAGTTTGCCAACGGAGGCTGAGTGGGAATATGCGGCGCGTGGGACGGACGGGCAAATATATCCCTGGGGGAACACCTGGAAAGCCAATCTAGTTAATAACGGGAGTGACACCACGCCAGTCGGCGAATACCTCGATGGGGCCAGTCCCTACGGTGCATTGGATATGGCGGGGAATGTATGGGAATGGACGCGCAGTATTTATACACCTTACCCGTACAACGCGAGTGACGGGCGGGAAACTGTGAGCGACCCAGCAACGAAACGCTTTACCATTCGCGGGGGTGCGTGGATGAGCGAATTGCTCCGCCTGCGTGCAGCCAACCGCCTCAGCAAAAAGCCCGCTTCTGACTTTCAACTCATTGGCATGCGGCTTGTTCGGCACCCGTAGACGCAGATCGCGATTTTGGAGGGACAGCGTCTCGTCGCAGGGACGAAACATCGCCGTTGACACTTCAGGCGTTACGATGCACAGTTTCAGGTGATGCTCCGCCCTTACGCACGCCACGCGGATTCATATTTGCGCCCGCGAATCACGAATTAGGAGCGCTAGGATGTGATTCACGGAACATGCACAGCACGCCACACCTACGATAGATTGGGGTTGCGGGCGAAGATGGGCTGACCGTCGGCATTGCGGGCACCGCGCAGCTTGGCGCGCATATTCACCGAGGCCACGTTCCCGTTCACCGAGAAGCCCGCATCCTCGACAAAATGGAAGGTGCCACTCTCGCCCAGGGTGGCATCGTACAGGTCAGCAGCCCCGGCCAGCGAAACGGTCAGCCCGCCCGCCACGGCGCTCGTGACCACGCCATCCGGCCAGTCTGCCGAGGGCTTGGTGTAGCCGTTCGTGCCGCCGTACAGGATGGTCGAGTCGAGCAGCTTGCCGAACGCCGTCTCAATCTGCGGGCGCACCTCGCCCCAGATGTCGTAGGCGGCCTGCAAGGCGGTCTTCAGCCCTGCGGTGTGGGCCTCCACCACCTGGCGCTGGGCCGCGTCCATGCCTGCGATGAGTTCCTCGTAGGTCGTTGGCCCTGCGGTCGCGGCAGGGGCTTGGGCCGCCGCATCGCTCGTGGGGGCAAGGGGTTCGGCATCGGCGTCGGTCGTCGTCTGGGTGGTCATACGGCTACGGCTCCCAAGCTATAAAAAAAAGCGCACAACCCCGATGGGGGTGGTGCGCCTACTAGCTGCTACCAGTTCAAAGAACCATCTGCCCGTATTCTAGCACAGGCGAAGAAGTGGGGCGAGGCGGGCGCCGTGGTGGAGGGTGTAGTTACTTTGAGTCATGTGATGGGGTACAACTGCTCAACTATTGCTACTGAATCAGGATACTTCGGTACAAACTGAATGCCGTGGTCGCCAGGATAGGGCTGGCGATGGTCGTAAGCACCTTCCAAGATTGCACCGGGGATGCCGGGGGATTCGGGGTACGCCGCACAACCGAGTGGGCCAGTACGTCCCCCGCCAGCGCCAGTTGGGCCAATTCCGTCACGGAAGTGGATACACTCCGCACACATCATCAGTGCGAAACTCATACATACACTCACTTTCTAGGGTGTCCCTACGCGCTGCTGCTCACGATCCAATGCCTCTCTCGCTAAGGTGTGTGCATCACCGCGTCTACGCTGGCATCGGGCAGGGTACGCAGCACATCGAGGCAATCGCCGTGGTGGAGGGTGTAGGAGGTGGTCATAGGAAAGGAGGCCACTTCTCAATGAACGCAGCCGCCTTGGCGTCCTTCGGCGCGAACTGGATACCGTGGTCGCCTGCGTAGGGCGTGCGGTGGTCGTGCTTGTTCTTTAAGATCGCCTCGGGGATGCCAGGAGGTTCAGGGAACGCCGCACAGCCAAGCGGGCCGGTGCGCTCGCCATCCTCTGGGTCATTTGGGCCAACTGTCCAGCGGAAGTGCATGCATTCTGGACATAGCGGAATAATCGTAGAGAGAACACGCATACGATCCTCACTTCATCCCTAGTCGCTTGCGTACCCTTGCCATTTCCTCGACGGCCTGGGTTTTTGCATCGCCGCTCAGATGGTTCAACCACTGGTACTGTGTGCGCCAGTTCCGTGGGTTCATTATAGCAAGCAGCGCAGCTTGTCGTCGCACGAAGACCGGCCAGTCTTTCTTCGGTGTGTGATAGATTGCACGGAACCCTTCGGCCCACCCCTCGACATCTATTTGCTTGGGGTCGTTAACCGCATAGCCTGACAGACTCTTCCTTGCTTTGTTTGACTTGGCCCACAACTGAAACGTCTCTGCCACGAACCCAAACCCATCAGTCTTCACGATCTCACGGAAGGCGGTCATCCGTTGCGACTGGAAGAGCGAATCTACCAGATGCCCGAACTCGTGGGTAACCAAAGACTCAACGGTATCGCATCCTTTGGGGAACCATCCACTGCGAGCGTATGTCTGAACAGATGCAAGAATACGAGGCGGATTACCGTAATACGCTGGGTTTAGACCAATGAACGTACCGTACCCAGCATCCGCGTGTGCAATACCCCCATCCTTCCAGCCATCAGGGTACGGCGTCTTCGCACTTTGATGTGTCCCCACATACGTCAACCGTTTGGAAACCTGGGGCCACTCCTGAGCAAGCGTGTGGAACTGTTTGAGCGTCGGGTTAATGGTGTCAATGTGTGCGCCTGTGAAGTCCCAGGTAATATGCGGATAGTGATGCCCAGCCCAGAACGCCGCTTCGTAGAGGTTCGCGTGCGTCCCAGGTGCCTGAGCAATAATGCGCTTCTCCGCCGCCGCCAGCGCGTCCCCGATACTCCTTTGATACCGACTCCTCCCCCACCGCGCATCCTCCTTCACCCCCACCAGGTCAGCCAGCGTGAGCTTGCCCTCGGCGTAGAACTGCTGCTTGCCAGGGCCAAGCATCGCCCGATGGGTCGCCGCGTCCTGGTTGGCGAACCATTCCGCGCCGGTCTCGCGGGGTGGCGTCTCGCGGTCGCGCAGCAACGGTACGGGGCAGCAACGGCAACATTGATGCGATGCGAACGGCTCATCCAGCCCGTGTTCCGTGCCATCCATTGCAAGGCAGACGGGACATGTTCTCCTCGATGGCGTGGCCCGCCATTGCCACCCCCGCAGGATGTCGCTGTTCGCTTGGTAGTTCCGCAGGCTGGCGCTGCGATAGGCCCGCATCTGCTCGGTACGCGCAATGGTCAAGGCGCGGTTCAAGTCGCCGCCCAAGGCGTCCCGAA
>CAIRDL010000581.1 GCA_903877345.1 uncultured Oscillochloris sp.
GCTGTGGCGGAGGCTGCCGCTGTGGCGGAGGCTGCCGCTGTGGCGGAGGCTGCCGCTGTGGCGGAGGCTGCCGCTGTGGCGGAGGCTGCCGCTGTGGCGGAGGCTGCCGCTGTGGCGGAGGCTGCTTCCGCCGCTGTGCCCGTCAGAACCGTGGATTCGGTAATTAGCGCTGTGCTACTGATTGGCGTCTTGTCGGTCGTTGTCGGCACCCCCGTAGTGGTGATGGTGCTCGTTGATGTCAGTACCGCTATAGCGGCGGCAGTCCTCGTCGCTGCACCACTCGTAGCACTTGCCTCAGCCGTCACTGTTGCATAACCAGCCGTCTGGGTCAAGGGTGGCGCTAATCTGAGCGCCTCCATGGTTGCCTGAATATCGGGGGGTGGAGGTGGGGTGCGGGGCCAAAAAATGAGACCCATGAGGAGCATCAGCACCACTACGAACAGCGCCAACCAGGCGAGTGAAAGGCGCGGTTGGTGGCAAAACTCACCTGTAACACTATGCTCAGCTTGCCGCACCTGATACTCAGGGATGGTTTCCGATGTGGGCGTAGCAACAACCGTGAACTTGTAGTCACGGGTTCGCCAAGCAAAACCCTGCGGCGCGCTAACGGTGAGGTCAATCTTACGGGAATGACCAGCTTCGAGAGTCAGAGTTGTCGGGGCAAAGGTATGCTCGGGTAGACTTTCATCCTCCGGAATGCTCAGAAAATAATCGAGACTCGTATTACTTTTATTAGTAAGATCTAGCTTAAAAAGTCCATCTGTTTTACTTTTAACTAGCGATTCGTCCAGTTTCAGCGTGCTTTTTACAAAAGGTAATACCTCCCAAGTGGCCGAGGTCGTACCTTCAAGCGTTCGGTCGTTGCCAATGGTGTAGGCGCGGAGACTGACCTGATGTATACCTGCGGAACTCGTGGGTTCCTCGGGTACACTGATGGGTACATTGAGCGTAGCGGAGGCTCGCGACGCGATCAGAATGGGGTCTGAGGGGAGATCCATCCATCGGAAGGGACCACCTTCACCCGTGATAAAAAATTTACCTTCTTGCGTGCTGTTATTCGTGAGTGTAAGGCTGACGATTGCGGCTTGCACGCCCGGGCGTAGACTGAGCTGCTCTTGGCCCGGTGCTAACGCCACGGTCACCAACGAATCCCGTTGGGGCGGCAGCGGAGCGGTAGGGGAAGGTTGACCGTCATCTAGTGCGGGTGGATCGGGATCCAACGCCAACTGATAATCGCCGATGCTCAACCGTTGGTCGGTAGGCCAACGGATCCACGTCTGACTCGGCAGCATAGCTTGCCCAAGATGGGTGCTGCTCTTCGTGCTGAGATTCAGCACATAGATTTTGTCCCCATTGCGGCTGATCCGCAAGTGGTTACGTGAAACCTCAGGACCCTCTAGCTTCACTTGGCTGTTGGGGGCACACCCGACGATTAGGCCATCAGCAGTCAGTGGCACATGATCCGCTCGGTTTCTCTGTGGATCGTAGACATGGACGAACGTTTCGCGGGTAGCCATCGCACACCTCAGCGGGTAAGACAAGTGCTTGCTACTTGCCTACCGAGTAACAACAGGTGCAAACTAGAATGGCAGGAGACCTTCTTGCGTGAAGGTTGCTGTCGCTGTAAGGAGCCCCCCAGGTGCTTCAGCCCGGACGGTAAAGGGGTAGCGCTGTCGCAACAGGTGCCACTTGGCGCTCACCGTCAGCTTAACTACGGCTGTCTCGCCAGGGTCAAGCGCAACAGTCTTGGACTCCAAAGTACAACTCAGCGCACCCTCTGGATCGCTGGCACTAAGTTTGTACTGGATAGAACTATTGCCGTCATTGCTTATTTCGACCGTATATTGACCATCCTCACGGGATGTGGTCTCACATGGCGTCACTACGAGCTTGCTACGGATCACGGACGCCACATGCCAGTACCCTTCCTCCTTGTATACCACGTTCGGCTGAGCTAAGGGGCAAACATGCAGGGTCACAACATAGTCACCAGCTTTACCAACGGGTGCTGATGGCACTTCAACCGTGAGCGGAAGTTGTAGCACCTGACCGGGATCGATCAGCCCCGTTTTCAGGGTTTGACCGGGATCGAGCGCCTTCAACCAGCTTAGCGGTAACGGCAACCCCTCGGCAGTAAGCATCACCCGGTCAGTTTGTTCACCACAGTTTTTGATCGTGAGGCAAACGGTCGCACCTTGGCCTGGGGTAAGCGTGATCTGCTTGGGGGCAAGGTCTACCTCAAGGCGAGCTGGTGTAGCCTGCTCTAAACAGAGGGTGAACGGCCCAATCTGTAGGCGTTGCTGCATATCCCAGCGCTGCTCACGGTTACGTGGCAGTCGTGCTCCGTTAAACCAGGTACCGTTTCGAGTACCCAAGTCAGTCACCCTAGCAGTCGCATTTCCCCGCCTAATCTGTAGGTGGTTGCGGGCAACTGGCGGGCTGTCAAGGTGAAGATCATTCGTCTCCCACCGTCCAACACTCAGCCCACGTTGGGACAAGGCAACGCATTTAAAGAGGTTGCCCCGTACATCAAACACCCTGACGCGCAAATCAACGGCATCAGCCCATGTCGGTTTAGGCTTAGCGCCATCTCCTAGGCGAAGCAGAGCCCCCAACGCAGCAACTAGATCCGCCGCCTTGGCGTAGCGCTCATCAGGCGCTTTCGCTAAGCAACACTTCACAATCGCATTAAGTTTGAGGGAGTATTGTTTCCGGTCAGGATCAAGCATGTCGAGCGCATGGGGAGCCTGCTCGACATGTTTGGTTGCCACCTCTTCAAAGCTACCCGAGGTGAAGTCAAAGGGCGGGCGGTTCGTCAACAGTTCGTAGAGTACCAAGCCTAAGGCGTAGATGTCAGTACGTCCATCTAATGTTTGATCCTTGAATTGCTCAGGAGCCATATAGGCAAAGGTGTAGTGTCCACTAGACGTAATCCCAGAAGAGGTCGGCGCACTATCAACAATTCCAGTCAGACCGAAGTCAGTGAGCTTGACTATAAAATCGCTGTATTTCCCCGTATCACGGTGTCTGGTTGGATCCCGATGAACCAAGAGTACATTTTCAGGCTTGAGATCATGATGAAAGACCCCTCGGTCATGGGCGTAGGCGAGCGCCTTAGCAACCTGATAGGCTACATTGAGGCCGATGTCCAACCGAAGTGGTTGCCGGTCGCGAGTCTGCTGCTCAATCAGCGTGCGGAGCGAACCAGCATCTGCGAACTCCATGCTCAGAAACAAACGCCCTTGATCTTCGTATTGTTCATAGATTTTGATAATGTTTTCATGCTGGAGCGTACTGAGGGTTGCAACTTTTTGCTGGAACCGCTCTACAAAGCTAGGCTTTTGCTTATGCCTATCGTAGATTTCTTTCACCGCCTCGTGACGCTGTGCGCCCACATGGTAGGCACAGAAGACGCGCCCCATGACACCTGAGCCAAGCGGCTCCTGCATCAGGCGATTACAAATCGTAGGGCCTTGCAAATCAGTCACAAGGTGTTCCTAGCGTAGACAGCGTTTCCCATTCTAGACGCAGCCAGTATGCACCCACTTGCAAGTATGTGTCCAAAGGCCAAGTGTGCGGTTCACTCGGGGGAAGTCGGATGCCATCCAAGAAGGTGCCGTGGTTAGAGCCAAGATCAATGACTGATATCTGCGCGCCTTCCCAGGTTAACCGTAGATGATGGCGTGAGACCCCGACTCCTTCGAGCACGAGGCCGTTGCTGGCGGCACGCCCAACGCTACTGGTTGAACCATGTAACTCGACCACTTGAAGGGTGCGACCCTCGTCGTCCATCACGTAGATGCGTGGGCGAAAACGGGATGGCGCCGTAGCCACAGCCTCGCTGATCGGCTGGATCATGATGTCCGGGGTCTCTACGAGGACTTGTCGTAGGGCGACGGCAAGCTCATCGGCGCTGGTGAAACGCTCATCGGCACGCTTTGCTAGGCAACACAGGATGATTTGCTCTAGAGTCATAGGCAACTCAGGGCGAAGTTGACTGGGGCGGGATGGCGATTCAGCGAGATGTTTGTAGATCGAACCAACGGCGGAGTGGCTAACAAAGGGGCGACGACCAACCGTTACCTCGTACAGCACGACGCCAAGGGCGTAGATGTCGCTCCGCGCATCGAGCGTCGCACCCTGGCACTGCTCCGGCGACATATAGGCGGGCGTGCCCACCAGTTCGTTGCCCGTAATCCGCTCATTATCAGCTAAATGGGCTAGGCCAAAATCAGCGATCTTCAGAACGAGCGGTAGGCCAGCGGGCGTAGGGGCGGTCGTGAGGAGCAGGTTATCAGGCTTGATGTCGCGGTGGATCATACCCTGCGTATGGGCATGGGCGAGCGCTTCGGCTGCCTGACGCACCAAGTCAATGACCGTAAGCAAGGACCAACCGGTTCGCGTACGCACCTGTTGGTCTTGCCACGCACGGAGCGACCCTTGTTCGGCCAACTCCATCACCAGATAGACATATCCGTTCTGTTCATCCGCGACAGAGTCGTAAATCCCGATGATATGGGGATGGCGTAATGCGGCTATCGCACGGGCTTCGTGGAGAAAACGCGTTTGGAAGACCTGATCGTTTGCCAGACTTCCGTGCATCAGCTTGAGGGCAACCTGGCGATCCAAACGGATGTGGTGGGCGCGAAAAACCCGGCCCATCCCTCCGCTACCAAGTAGAGCCTCGATCTGATAGCTCCCAATGATTTGTCCGCTCAGGTCGCTCATAGCTGAAGTCCGTGAAAAGGTTATAGCGGAAGATCAAGGATATAAGCGGCGTGGGCTGGCTTATGCGTCTCGATCAAGTATTTGAGAAGTGATTTATCTAGCGGGTAGCCGGGAGGAACCCGTAATTTGATCCGGAACACAAAGGGGGTCTTCTCCGCAACAATCTCAGGGGTGAGGCCAATACACTGCTCGATGATCTGGGTCAATCCCTGGTTGGTACCACGCAAGTGGTAGAGCGAGAAGATCTTGTCTAGGATTTGTCGTCGTTGCTGTTCAGGCCAGTCTGGATTGATAGTTAGCCCAAACCAACTTGCCAACCAGTCAATAAAGGTCTCCGGGCAGGCCTGCGGGTCAAAATAGAGTTCGATGTAATCTTGCCGCTGCTCTAACCGCTCCCAGATGGCCTCGAACAGCAAGAGGTAGCGGCGCAAGAAGTCATTTTGCTTATCGCGATAATCCTCATGAAAGATCATCGGCAAAAGCGCTTGGTAGCGGCTCGGCTGGTCACGTGAAGGGAGGAGCGGTGTCTCTTTTTCGTTGAGCGATGTCGGTTCGGCGGGTGCGGGTTCAGCGGTGAGTGCCGGCTCGGCGGGTGTGGGTTCAGCGGTGAGTGCCGGCTCGGCGGGTGCCGGCTCGGTGGATACCGGTTCGACGGGTGCCGGTTCGACGGGTGCCGGTTCGGCGGGTACAGCCAAGGGATGCGTTTCCGCAGCTATGTAGGTGAGCTTGTAGGGGCCGATAACGAATGAATCGCCAGGTTTGATCCGGTACGGCTGGTTTAGTAACAGCTTTTCGCCACCGACGAACGTTCCATGTGTACTGACGTCAGTGAGCCACAGGCCTTGTGTGTCCAAATTCAGCCGAGCATGGAAGCGTGAAACCAGCGCACCCTTCAGGAGCACATCATTCCTAGGATCGCGCCCAATCTTCAACTCGCCCGCCATCACTGGCACTACGAATGGTGCTTCTTGCTCGCTTTGAACGTCTAGTTTGCCGCTAGCTTCTGACACACAAACACCACTTTCCAAGGGTACGCGAATCGGCCTTCAGGGAGCGTAACCCGCTCCTTTAGCATAGCGCTAACCTTGTCGCTAACTCTCGACAAAAATGATCCGATGCTGTCCCGAACAAAATAAGCTTTCGCGGTCGATCGCTAGAGACTCTTCTTTTACTAGCAACTCTTTGTCCGCATCCGATTTGGTAAAGAGTTGGATCTTCTGGACAACTTGCACCCCCACGATGCGCCCGAGCAAACCGTAGAGATCCCAGGGGGACAGTTTGCGGTTAAACGGCCATCCCTTGCCATCAGGACCGCCAATGTACGGATTGATGTAGCGGTACAACTGAGCCTCAGCCTGTTGTTTCACCCGATCCTTAAGGGTCTCGTTCTTCAGTTCAACGAGACGCAATTCGGCTTCTACAATGACCCGTTGCAGTTTTACATCACCAACCACCAGCGTGATGCCCAGTGGTTGGCACGCTTCAAGCTTGCGGATAACGGCAGTTTTCAGCTCAGTGTTGGTCTTAATCGTGTCGGGTTCAAATGAACCCTCAGTTTGGTCACTGGTGGGTAGCACCAGCATCTTCACCGTTCCTGGCTTAGGATCCAAGTCGTTAGGGCCAAGGGGCGCAAGACAGCGTGCCCTGCCGACCCCCCCAATTTGGCTCACCAGATACACATAGTCATCAGCGGTTACGGCGCGAGTGTGGGTGCGTAGTTGCTCTGGTGCACGCTGTCTCGCATCTTCGACGCTCTGTGCATCAAGCCCGCCTCGGGCAACCTGCCGATTGCAGACCCGCTTGATATAGGGAATCTGGCTCTCAAGAACACTCAGTGACCCTACCTTAACATTGCCAATGATCCCGCCCCCATACTGGTAGCGGGTGAAGCGCAACCGACTCCCTTTCGCCGGAATCTTCCCAAAGCAACGAAGCTTACCGTCTGGTTGGAGCAAGGCTGGCCCTAGGCTAAGGATCCCAGTCTGGCTATCCAGCGTGTAGTGGCAATCCGTTGGTTCAGAACTAGCGAAATCGTTCACCTCCTGCCAGATTTCAGCCTGCTCCTCGGGCCAATCTGCGGTCGCCTGCTTGTCTTTCTCGCTTTGCTCTTTGTCGGTGGGTTCCCCTTTGGGCGGATAGATCTTCAGAAAGTCAGTTACCCGATCACGGGCAAGCAACTTCTTGTTTGCCAATTGGTAGGTCGCACTGGGTTGACCCTCGCTAACCCCAAGTATCTCATGCTCCACCGTGATCGCCTGACGGGCCTCCACGGTACCACCACGAGCCTCGACGGTGATCTGTTCGATTTCCGGGGATTCTTTGTAGCGGTTTTGGGGGTCATTGCGATCAAGGATGATCAAACAGCGTAGCCAGAAGGCTGGTTCACCCTGAAGGGGGGTGTTTTTATCTTGAGCAGAACGGAACGGATTACCATAACCCATTGTTGGCAGATAGAGAACGATCTCGCCTGACTCATTGAAACCGCCAGTATGGTCGGTCTCGACCTCACAAGGAACCCATTCTTCCTGCGTGCCCTGCCAGACTTCCCACTTCAGCGGTGGTTTGCGTATATTAATACCAGAGCCACTAGCCTTGAGGCTTAAAATGTCTAGCGCTAACACATGTTGGCTATGGTCGTCCTCAAAAGCTAGGTAGAAGGCATCGTCAACCTTGGGTTGTGCAGAAAAGAGCTTGATCCGTTCCGGTGGTTGCTTGAAGGTGTCAATAACGATCTTGTTCTTCGCCTGGGATGGCCTAAATGGTTTGGTCGGTTCCTCTCCAGGCGTAAAGAACCCAAGAATCGCTGGCGGGCTGATGACCAAATCACGCTCTGTCGTGAAAATGATCGCCTCGCTCGTCTCGGTGCGCACTGTGGCAACTTTGGTACCGCGTTTGATGTGAAGCTTCGCAAGTTGGGCTGCCGACAGGTAGAACGTGACCGGAGCTTGGGCCGCCTGAGCTGGTCTGAGCGTGACCCCGATCATCTCGAGGAATTTGAGATACATCCGGTCAGGCACCTGGTTCACCCGGAAGAGCAGCAGATCCGTCATCCAGGCGAACAGTTCGATCATGGCAATGCCGGGGTCGCTGACATTGTGGTCAGTCCATTCCGGGCAGTAGTGCGGAATCAGGCGCTTCGCCTCATCAACTAGATCCTGAAACCGGCGGTCATCCAACTTTGGTGGTTTAGGCAGTGACATACGTTACTCAGGGTATCCTTAGACGCTGGCGGTTGCACGACCGTCACTCACCGGGGATGCGGTAGAAAGGAAAGACTAGCGAACGGCTATCGTGCGTCTTCTTAATCGTGTAGACAATCTCGATCAGTAGCCGTGAGCCATCCTCGCTCTTCGGATCGGCGTTGATGATGACCTCACGCACCTCGATCCGTGGCTCCCACATTGCTAAAGCTTCACGGATGTAGTAATCGGCTAGACCCCAGGTGGTCGCATCGTTGGGGGCAAAGATGAGGTCGTGGATCTGACAGCCGAATTCCGGGCGCATCAGCCGTTGGCCCTTCGGGGTCAGTAGGATCATCAAGATCGCCTGCTCAATATCGCGCTCATGGCGGGCGAGGGCAAAGCGACCCCGTGCGTCAAGTTGGATGGGGAAGGCCCAGCCAACCCCAAGAAAATCGCTCATCGTATCCCCAATAGTAGTCTAAAGCCATTACCCGCCAATCTGGACAGAGGAAAGGCCACCTATGATTACCCCACCGTGCGCGGTTGTGTCGCCAGTCCGTGCGGCACGCCGACCGCCAATCAATACGGTCTGACTGCCGCCCGTGATCTGATCCGGTGCCGAGGCGCATGTGGCCAAGTCGCCAACGGTCGCAGCGGGCAACCCCCCGATCAGCACCGTGGGTACTCCAGGTGGCAGAATGGGGCCACCAATGTGTGGCTTGGGGCCATCGGACAGCGGACAGGAATGATAATCGTTCACACGGGCTGCTGATGGCATCGTACCACTCCTTTGCCTAGGCTAGTTAATCTGCACGGTGCTACCTTTGATCTCTACGCCACTCGTGCCGTTAATGATGATCCGCCCTTTCGAACTGAGCTTCAAGTCGCCCTTTGGGCTGCTGATCTCAATACCCTGGGTGTCCGAGAGGGTGAGGGAATAGCCTGTAACGGTTTTCACACTGATTGCGTTTTGCTGCCCCGAGCTATCTTCGTCAAAGCGGATTTCGTTGCCCGCCCGCGTGCGGATGACGCGCTGCAAGACCCGCCCGGCCCCGTCTACCAATTTCTGGATCTTCTCTGGTGGGGGTGGCAGATCTTGGCCGTTCCAGAGCCCACCAAGGACGTAGGGATGGTCGAAATCGCCGAGTTCGAAGCCTAACAGTACTTCATCTTGAACTTCAGGCAGGAAGCAAATCCCCCGCGTTGGCCCGCCACCTAGCGTGACGATCCGCGCCCAGTCACTCTCGACCTCGGCGGATAGCCAGGGGTATTTCACTTTTACACGCCCCTGCTGCTCCGGATCATCGTTATCTGTGACGATGCCGATCACCAACCCGGCAGGAATACCAGCCTCAACCTCTGGCACCAACAGGCTCAGCAGGGTCGCTGGTTGGAGCCCGGAGACACTGAAGTGGACGGTGTAGTCGCCTGGGCGCATGGTGTGGACGGCATTGGTGACAAAATAGCTGCCGCTGAAACGTTTGCCCGCATTGGCAATGGCAACGGTTGTACCCGCAACGATGCGCGGGTCACCAGCGCATTGCCCCTCCGCCTCAATAAAGCGTGCCGCATGGCGATCCGCGACGGCTTGGGCTAACTTTCGGGCATACTCTTGGCTCCGCACAGGCCGATTGGCGACCATCTGGCGGGCCGTGATGCCAAAGGCAGTCTGCGCCAAATCACCGCCACTTTGCGCTGTCCCAACTTGAGGCGTGATCGTACTTGTGGTCGCTTGCCCAACCAGTTCCTGGCGTTGCTGCGGATCCCAGCCACGGGCGGTCACCTCATTCACCTGCCCAAGCGTTGACATACGCGGGCGGAACTCGGTCAATTCCTTTTCCCAGACCAGACTAATCGGCGGGGCATCATCACGCGGAGCCTCACAGTACAACGTCTCGCCTTCAACGTAGAGCAGATAGCCGAGCGCGGCAGCGCGCCGTTGGAGGAAACTGAGGTTGCTCTCATTTGCCTGGATAATGTAGGGGTGAACCTCGGCGGTCGGCCCAACTTTGGCTTTTAGCCCAACCTCCTGGGCCAGTTTGGTGATCACATCGCCATCAGTGGACTGGATGAAGCGCCGCACATACTGCCCACGACCAAGCCGGTGGAGTCGATCAAAGGCGCGGACGATCAGCTTCTTCATCCCCCGCTCGAAGCGGGGTTCGATCTCGACAATTTCGCCATCGAAGAGATCACCGGAGTCGCCGGACGAACGCGCTTGAACGACCAACTTCTTACCCGGCAACAGATCGTCACCGTCAGCCCAGCGTAGTTCCTGATCAAGCAAGGTCAGCGTGGCGACATCCGGGAGGTGCAGGCTGCTCTCGACGGTCACTTCCTGCACACTGCTCATCAGATCGCCACGGGCCGGTTGGCCGTCAAGCTTCAGGTAGAAGAAACTCAGCAGTGGTTGCGTGTTACTCATTCGGTATCACCAGAATCGTACCGGGCGTCAGTTCACGCACGCGGATGAGATGATTCGCCTCAGCGATCAGCCGCCACTTCGCCGTATCACCATACTCGCGGTAGGCAATCCAAGCCAGTGTTTCGCCCTCCTGCACGCGCCAAATGCGCTCGCCCCCGTCCCCACCCGATGTAGGATTCTGTGCCCGTAGTTGCTTGGCATCACGAACCTGTTGGAAGGTAACATCAAGCGTCGCCCGCACAGGGATGCCGGTGCCAAGAAAAAGGGTGAACTGCTGCTTCATGCTGGTGATGACCGCCTCAAAGGACCACGTTTGGCCCCATTGAAACAGCACTCGCGGCGGGCGTCCGAATTTGTTCTTCTTGTCTTTCAGGTTCTCATCAATGTTCATGAGATCCAAAAATTTGTCAGTAAATTTGTCGCGGACATCCGTCCCCTCTGCATAGGTATCGAAGAAGAGTTGCATCGTCAGGGTGGCCGGTTTCCCACCACTAAACTGGAGTTCCGAGGTATTCTGGGCCGGAGTCTCGCCCTCTTTCCAGCTATTACTCTTCTGGAAGGTGTATTCTTTTGGATTGAACATGCAGACTACAGGTTGTGAACCTGGCCGGTCTAGGTTCTGAATTGTAGCTTTCGCCAGGGTAGCGTTTTGCATTAGCGCTCCTCTCACCGTTCAACGGCGGTCTCGCTTGGCTTCCCAACCTACGCAGACAAAGATTCAGCTTAAGCGACGACGCTCAGCAGCGAGACGCTGCCGCAACACAGCGTAGACCTGTCTGGCAAGGGCGTCTACATCCTGCGGCGGCAACTCTTGTTGATTGCCTTGCTGCGCCGGAGCCGGGGCGGCGGGCGGCGGGGCCGCGTCCTCAACCGCCCGGTTGAGCGCTGCACGGGCAACGACGGGCGGACTCTCAGCAGCAGGCGCGAAGGTGGGTGCAGGCTCAGTCGGCCCTCCCGGCGCTGGACTAGCGGGCGGAGCACTCCACGAATCGGCGAACCAACTGGGCATTGGCTCCCACGGAGCTGGTAGCCCGCCCCAATCTCCAGGCTCCTGCGCCGGTGAGGTTTGCGGCACAACGGCGGGCGAGGGCGGCTCGGAAGGGTTGGGCTGTGCGTCAAGTGCCTGTGCATCTCGCCGGACGCGGGCCTCGACGGTACGAGCCACCGCTTCTTCGCTCTCACCACCAGTAGGCAAGTCGCTCGTTATTGGCGGCACGAAGCGCGGTTGGCGTCGCCGGACGACGTGCGTCAGTTCGTGGGCGATCAGCGCCCGCGTAGCCGGGTCGCGCTCGTCATCGTTCCCTGCGGATAGGAAGACCTCCTCGCCGATGGTGACGGCGTCGGCTTGGTGTTGAGCGGCTACCTCATCGGCCGCCGCACCCCGGTGAACCGCTACGTCTACGGGGTCAATCCCGACTAGGGGCTGCAAAAAGCGGCGGGTGGACTCGGCCAAAGGTGGCGGCGGGGGCATGGTTCGCGTTCCCGCGACTGCCTCCTGGCGAGGTAGCGTCGCGGTGGACTCAGGCTCGTTTGCAGCAACCGTTGGGCTTGGCGTCACAGCCAGAGGCGCTGGCACCGGTGGTGTCCTCGGCGCTGGGGCGGGTCGCCGGGGCTGAGGCCCTGTCGCCTCAAAGAGCAGCCGACCCCAATCGAGCGAGGTGCGTTCTGGGGCAGGCGTACTGAACAATTCCGCTGCAGTTTTTGGCTCGCCCCCGCGTTGGGTCGGCGCGGGTTGCGCCGAGGTTGGCGTGGACGAACCAGTCCGTATGCTAGACTCCTCGAAGCGTCCCCGCCGTGACCTTTGGGTCGGCGCGGTCGGCGGGGGTTGCGCTGGTACAAGGGGCGGCTCCGGTTCCGCTGGCACGGCGCTTGGTTCACTTACGAGGAACGGCTCTTGCTCATCTACAGGCTCTGGTACCGCTTGAACCGGCACAGCCACACGAACTGGCGGAACCGGCGTGCTACCTGGAGTTGGCTGAGCAACCTGTGTTGGTGGTGGGGCTAAAAGTAGATCAGGTGTGCCTTGCTCCACGACGGCGACTACGGGTTGCTCGTGGGGATGCGGGAGTGGCGGAGCGTCCGTGGCAAGGGCAGGCACCGGAGTCGGAGGCGGTTGTACCAGGGCTGCCAACCGTTCATTCGGTTCACCTTCTGGCCCCGTGGTCGCAAGCGGAGCAGGCACAGGGGGCGGAAGGCTTTGCGGTGGTTCATCCGTTGGTACTGACATGACAACCGGGGTAGGTGGCGTAGCGTCGGAGGCAGCAACATCAGGGTGTGGCGCTTGCGAAGGGGTTGCGGTAGACAAGGGCTGAAGCACGGGCGCGCCGAGATCTGGGATCCCCTGCACTTGAACTGGCGGCACCGCAGGTGCGGCTACCGAGGTGGCAACAACCGACACATCTGGCAGGACAACGCCACCCTGGTGAGGTTCTGGCGGCGTGCCGCGTACCGACAGGGGAGAAACAACAACCTCATCTGACGCAGGTGCAACCTGGGTAGGCAACGTGTCGGCAAGGGAGGCCGGAGGACTTGACGGACTAGGCACTTGCGTCGGGGGTGGTTGGTCGGACGCCACGGTCTCTGGCGGCCCATAATCGGCGCGCTGTGGTGGTTGGTCGGCAGCCACGGTCTCTGGCGGCTCATGATCGGTGCGCTGCGGCGGTTGGCGGAAGGCGGCGCTAGCCGGGGCTGAATGAACCGCGCTAGGGGGAGCCACAGGGCCGCTTGCCGAAGGTGGGTTGTCAGGAGGCAAGACGACAGCGCCACTATGAGAGCGCGTCTCGTGCTCGGTTGCTGCGGTGTCGCCCACAGGGCGCGTGGCACTGGTGTTGGGCGCTGGCTCGGCGGTAACGGCGGGTGGAACAACGCTGAGAGGTTCAGCCACAGGCTCATCAAGAGCTAGCGCTTGTGTCCCTTCGCTTAGCACCGGCTCCAAGCCAACGCGAGGGGACGCAAACCAAGCCCCCCGAGGCGTACCGACCGCAAAGCGTAAGCGCGCACCAAGGGCGGTGTTCCGCAACAGCGGGTAACGCGAGAGGAGGCCACTGACCAAGCGGCGCTGCCGGTATGCGCTCGCAAGCAACCGTCGCAAGAGCATCCGCTACCCCACATTCAGCCCGTTGTGGGCCAACTCCAACGTTTCGATGGCAATATTTTTACCATCGGCGCTAAACTGGGGGCCTGTCCACTTGACCGGGTAGGCACCGAAAAAATTCCAGCGTAGTAGCTCTTTACCGCTCGTGTCGTACATGACGAGGCTAATATTCTGGCGCTTCTTCTCACGCCCAGTCATAAAATCAATATACCATTTGAAAAATTCGTTGGTCTTCGTCATCCCACGCTTGAGTATCAGATTGCCAACCTTCGTACGCCCTGGCACCCGATGGACAAAATAATTATTTCCGCCCTCCTCATAGTCTTGCACCACGGTTTCAAGCTGTAGCCCGCTTACCTCGGTAAAAACTGCCTGAGGGATACGCTCGATTATGACATAGAAGCGATAGTTTGGACGGGCTTCATCGTTCATGGCTCACCTCACCTTGCGTCGCAGCGGGCGCGCTCCACGGGCATGTTCTAGGCGGAGATCAGCCAACATCAACTGGTAGACGCGCTCGGCTAACTGCACGAGATCAACCGGAGAGGGCTGATCGGGTGTGGATGGAACCTGCGCACCTGCTTGAGCGCCTGCGTCAGTCTGGGCCATGACCGTCTGCCGTATCGAGCAAGAAGCGGTTGCCACAACGCGGGCAACAGGTCTCGATCACGCTCTCTTCCTGCCCATTGACCTGCATATAGAGTTCTTGCAGGTAAGCAAAATCAGCAGCAAAAAGATGTTCGATCATCGCTGGTGTCACAGGACGGATGGTGCCAAGCTGACTGATCACGCGGCTCAACAACAAGATACCGAGATAGGCTTCATTCACACGCACACGCGGATCGTTGAGCGGCTCGACCTCATCAAGCGCTAGGGCGCGGCGCATCACCCCGCGTGTATGCAAGGTTCCCCGCTCATCAACGTAGCCGCAGGGCAAGGTGAAGGCAAATTCAGTCTGGAGCATCCGCACCTCAGTGACAGGGCAACGAAGATGAGGGGAGCGAGTGCGGCGCACGCGATGGTTTAACTAGCTTGCGCCACACTCGCCAATCCCTTACCAAATGACGAGGGCTTACTGCACGCGCTCGTACCCCTCATGGACGATTTCCAACTCCTCAATGCCAACTTCGTTGTTAGTAGCGTTGGCGCTTGGGCCGGTAAGCTTACTGGGCCAAGCTTTGATCAGGTTCCAGCGGGCAATTGGCGTGCCGTCCTGGGCATTCATGATCACCGTACAGTTGATGCGAGCCTCGGCAATGTTGCCTTTCTCGACCAACTTACGCCACTTCCACATATCCATCGAGTCAGTGATCCCGCGTTTGAGCGTGACGTTGTTAAACTTCATGCGACCCGGAATCTTCTTGAGGATCAGTCGCCCATCAGGCCCGGCAGACTTCTCCTCGACCACCTCGGTCTCGCTACCGAGACCGCTCACTTCGCGGAACGCTCCCCCGACTTTATCGCCAAAGTCGAGGGTGAAAAATGCACTGACTAACGGGTCAGGTTGTGGCATAGGTCTTCTCTCCTCAAGTTACTGTAGGCATCAGGCTCCGCCACCAACCCACTGGCTGAAGCGGAAGATTACAAACTCGGCCGGCTTCACCGGGGCCATTCCTACCTCAATGATCAGCTTACCCTGATCGCGGCTCTCAGACGGGTTCAGTTCATCGTCGCACTTGACAAAGAAAGCCTCATCGGGCGTTCGCCCAAAGAGCATCCCGTCGCGCCAAGATTGCACGAGGAATGCACCAACATCGCGCCGCACCCGTGCCCAAAGGTTATGATCGTTGGGTTCGAACACCACCCACTGCGTGCCTTGCTCGATAGATTTCTCGACGAAATTGAACAGGCGCCGCACGTTGATGTAACGCCAAGCGGGATCGCTGCTGAGGGTGCGGGCACCCCAGATGCGGATGCCACGGCCCGTGAAGGCACGGATACAGTTGATACCGTTGGGATTGAGGGTGTCTTGCTCACCTTGCGTGATCGGATGCGCAACCTCGCTGATGCCTCTAATCGTCTCGTTGGCCGGAGCCTTATGCACCCCACGCTCGTTATCGCTACGTGCCCAGACCCCCGCAACGTGGCCGGAGGGCGGCACAAGCATCTCCTTGCCATCTGGCCCCATGATTTTTAGCCAGGGATAGTAGAGCGCGGCGAACTTTGAGTCGTAATTCGCCACCCCACGCCACTGCTTCACCTGCTGTGGTGAAAGATTGGGCAACGGATCAAGGATCGCCATCCGATCCCCCATCCGTTCACAGTGGTCAATCATCGCACGTTGCGCAGCTTCGACCATCTCTAGCGAAATCTTTTTAGCGAGGAAGGCCGCCATCAGGTCAGGGAAGCAGACCATGGTCACATCGTCGGCGATCGCCAAGCCCTCGATCCCGCTTCGCTCGCTCACATCACCAACTAACTCAGACTGCTGCAACCCCTCGGGCAGGGCTGGCAGGGGCATACGATCAATCGAGTATTTGTCCGATGCTGGGAAATAATTGCTGAGGTTTATCTTCGAATCTACCTCAACTTTCACCAGCTCGCTATTCTGGTTAATGACCTCAACCACATTGCGGGGACCCTTGCCTATCGTCAGATTGGCGTAGGTTTCCCTGGGGACGTTGCCGATGCGGACAATGACCGTGAACGTACTATCCGGGCCAAGGGGGGGTTCGACAGACGGAGCCGGAGCGCCTTCAGCGGGCGGAGAGGATGGGGCGGGCGTCCTACCAACCTTGGGCTCGCTCTTGTCTTCCTTGCCCTTATCTTCCTTGATTTCAACCACGATGTCGCAGGTATGCACACTCTTACCGCTGAAGGTTAGCAAGCGTGTAGGACTGGACTTGGATCGGCTGGGGATAGGAACGGGTCGGAACGGGTCGGCCTTGCTGTTGCCGGCAACGATGCGCGTAACGTAGCATCGTCCGCCGCCATTGAGAAAATAAGCATGAACCGCGTGGGAAAGGTAAGCCCCCTCCATATGCGGGTCACGGCGTCCTTCCGTACCGATGATGCCAAACATGTCGCTGTACTGCGTCCAGTTGGTGATAAGTTGTGGCTTATTGATTGGACCGCTCGGCGCGAAGCCGACGAAGGCTGCACATGCCGTACCGACGCCTTCAATCGGGCGTGGGCCGCTGTTTATCTCTTGAATATAGACCCCAGGTGACAGATACTCGGGCATTGACGACTCCTTTCATGCACGGGACAATTTGTTGGGTCGTAACCTTCGACGATCAAGACTCCCATCCTGCCCCTAGCCACTTCATGCTGCTGGGAGGGGCGTACCTAGATCATCAGAGGGAGAAATCGCAGCCAGATTGGGGGGAGAAGGTGATCTCCCGTTCCCGATCCTTGATCCCGCCTCCTTGGCGAACGATCAGGGTATAGGTGCCAGGGCTAGGCACCCGTAAGCGATAGCGGCCCTCGGCGTCTGTCTGCGTTTTGATGCCGTGCTCTTTGATCCACACCTCCGCCCCGGCGACGGGTTGCCCTTGGCTACGCACGAAGCCGCCAAACCAACCCCATTCTCCTTGCAGGGCACTCTCGTCAGAGGTCTTATCTTGAGCCGGACGCAGTTGCGTATCTTTGTACGGGACATATATTTGAGCCGGACGCAGCTGATCTGCAGTCACCGGATGCATCTGAAACGGCCTAATCTCAGACTTGAGCACCGGCGGACTCACGGCGATTTCGTCACGGTTCAGCGAGAGGGTGATGACACAGCTGATCGAGGGCTTGATCTGATTTTCGAGGGCCGTCCAGAACTCGCCAGGACTCTTAAGCACCCCCTCTGGCATGGCGGTGCGGGCATAGATGGGCATTTCACGACCGCGTAACGCCCCCTGGAGATAGGGATCAGGGATGCGCTCAAAGTGCATCATGGTCTGAAGGGTGTACCAGAGCAGGCGATGTTCGTCTTCGACCTCGCGGGTCCACGCGGTAATCAGATAGGTCAGGTCGAAATAGGCGACAGGGCGCTGCCGGTGATCGATCCGCCCGCCCTTTGCCACATTCTCAATGCCGTGCTGACGCAGTTCACGATTCTCGCGGATGTCGAAGAGGTAGCAATTCAGCGTCGGCTTGGAGATCCCGGTTGACCATTGGCGGTCGGGAATCTCGAAGCTAACCTCAACTGCTGAGGATTCGCCCTTCGACTCCCAACCTTTCACCAGAATCTGGCGGATCGTCTCGTCGAGATCACTTAGCATAGGGTGGCGTTCTCAGGCTTTATTGCGTTTCCCAGGGAACCGTCGGCAAAGGCTCAGCGGTCTTCGTCACTTCGGCGCTGCGCGGCGGGGGCGGCACCACTACTGATGCTAGAGGCAACCGCATCGGCCTGTTGCTCGTAGCTATCGCCCGCCGGCCCGACGCTCATTGGCCCGCTATTGCTCATGCTGCGTTGTTGCACAACGTGAGTCAGCTCGTGGGCCATGAGGGAAGAGTCGCTGGAACTAGCCCCTTGGCCGAGGAAGATGTCACTGCCGGTGGTGAAGGCTTTCGCGCTGACGTTGTGGTTGAGTTGGTGGGAAGTCGAATCGGAGTGGACGCGAACGCCATCGAAACTGGTACCAAAAGAACCTTCCATATTGCTGCGTAACCCGGTATCAAGCGGCGCACCGCCACCGCGCTGACTACTAATCTGGTCAGCCACGGTCGAGCTTACCGGGCCACCCGCCAAACCAACCTCGGGGCTGGCCTGCATGAGTTGCTCGTCATCCTCTTCAGGGGGCGCTTCTTCGCGTTGGATGGTGGGGTCGTGGAGCTTCTGGAGGGTCGATTCCTCCTCATCCTCTTCAGGGGGCGCTTCTTCACGTTGGATGGCGGGGTCGTGGAGTTTCTGGAGAGTCGCCTCCTCATCCTCTTCGGGGGCGGCTTCACGTTGGGCCAGCATACGGGCAATCTGGGCATTGCCAACTTGGCGCTGGAGCGTGAGGAGCGGATGCAGATCCGCACCACCATCGGCGACTGGCGTCTGAGAAGCCAAGTGACGGCGCATCAAGGGTGCGCGCTGAGGTTCAAAGTCTAGTGCAGGAGCCATAGGGTGGCCTCCACAGTTGAATAACAGTCAAAGGCCGACGGCAACACGCTCACTATAGCATAGTTCTCGGTAAATCTGAAGAGGATTCGGGCGGTTTTTTGACCGAGATTTGGGGCGTCTAGGATGGACATTCAAACAGAGGGAGCCGCCTTACTGGTCAGGGCGGAGCGGCAAGCCGAAGGCACCCCGCAACCTGTTTTCTAGGATGAGCATTTGCTTGATCCGGTCATCGCCAGTAGCTTGGGTGCCCGCGACCACCGGCTCGCGCTCGCGGGTCGAAGGGGCGGTGCCAGTGAGCAAAGGAAGGACGGCGACCAAACTGCGGGCCAAACCCTCCGCTGGCTTGCGCTGTTCCATCCCCTTGAAGCCGCTTGAGGGCGTCCACGGATCGGGTGCGTAGCGCAACAGCACATCAGAGCCGGAGCCGAAAGCACCATCGGGGCGCAACTCGGCGTTGGGCGGACTGACGGCTTGGGGTTCACCGCCCTCGGGGGCGTATTCAAAAGTGAGTCGGTGTCTGGCCCTGAGCAGCGCATCGAGCAGATCGCGTCCGGCGGGGCGTTCGTTCAGCCACGCCAGATCCATTAGCAGGGCGAGCTTGAAGGCGACGCCGCCCTTGAGCACAATGTCGGTGGCCCCACCTTTGAGCCTAGCGCTGATGGGGCGTAGGCGTTCGGCGATCTTCTGGGGCAACGGCCACTCGCGCTTCGGATCTTGCACAAGCTTCAGACCGAGCGGGTACTCATCGGGGTAGACCTGATAGAGACCGTGGTCGCCATCCCAAAACTGGGGCTTAACGGCCTCGGCTGTGGTGCCTTGCTTATCGGCGGCTGCGCGGGCGATGAGGCGCTGGACATGGGCGTTGCCGTGGCTGGCCTGGAGTTCGCGCACGGCCTCTTGGCGCTGGGCCTGGGCGGTGGGGTGAACAGGGCCATCGAGACCAACGGCATAGCCCTGGGGGAGTTGATCCGGTGGAGCCTCATCAGCGCGGCGTTTGCGGCGGCGGCGCTGGAGGTGAACATAGTCTGGGGGATGGGTTTTCATTTATTCTTTGTCTCCAGCCAAGGTAGTAGTTAAGACCTGCTCTAGGGTATTTGGGTCATACCGCTCCAGGAGTTGTTTCAACTGCTCAGGGTCATTATCAAGCATCCCCAGCAAGCGCTCCAACCTGGCACCATTGTTGCCAACCGCTTCAAGTAACGTCTTGAGCTTGGCCGGGTCATTATTCATAACGTTTAGCAAATTACCAAGGCGTGCCTCATTTTGGTTACATGCCTCTAACAGTTGCTCGCGCTGAGCTTCGTCACCACCTAATAGTTCCTCAGCGATATCCTTTGAACCTGAGATGGAGCCAAGAAGATCGTCTACGAATTCCCACGTCTTTTCCAACTGCGGGGACAACCATTTAGATGGCACTTTAAGTAAATTACTAACGGCATCAGCAATGTCTTTACCAGCCATCAGACCAAGATCGTCATCACTGATATTATTAGTGTCAAGATTCAACCATTTTACATGAATCATAATCAAAGTAATGGCTGTAATAACGGCAGAGAAAATGGTGACGGCGACAAGAATTGCAGTGAAAATCTCAATATGCACGAGCACGAAAAGTGCAAGTCCGATAATAAACCCGATAACAATCTGAGGAAGAAGGGAAATGATAACCACATCAATAAGTATGAGCACAACAGCCGTTACAACTAGAATAATAATAGGAACAATCATGTGCTGGGCAAATCCGACTACGAGCTTAATAAGGCGATGTCCGACACGGGTTAAGTCATTCTCACTCTCAATCTCTGCCGCCTTCGCTTCAGCCTGACCCCTGAACTCATTCACCATCGACTCTTGTGCGGCCAAGCCCTCACTGACCTTAGCCTGGATCTTGGATAGCCCATCGTTAAGCTGGCCCTCCCACAGGGTATCAACCTCAGTGATCTGCTGCGCCATCGAGCGATCGGACTCAGTCACAACCTTTTGCATCGCACTGGTAGCTGTAGTAACCAGCGCGCTCATCTGGCTGCTGGCCTGCTCTGCTACCCCGCTGATCTGCTGGGCAAAACCGCTGCTCTGCTCAAGCACAGGCTGGATAAGCAGATCAACCTGTTGGGCGGCCTTGTCGCCGAATTTATTGACCAGCGCATTGAGGGTACCACTCGTTTGCGTAACCAACTGATCTTGTCCCTGATTGGATGAACCCAGAGCCATACTTACTTGCGCCTGCGCCTCATTCAGCGCCTGCTGGAGCTGAGGTCCTCGGAAGAGGGCGAAGCGTTGGCTAATTTGTTGGCCGAAGCCATCGAGCTGTGCTGAGGCCGCAGTAGCCTGCTGGTCAAGCTGGGTGCATGCCTGGGTAGCAGTGTGATCAATCTCCATCTGGCCCTGGGTGAGCGCCTGGCTAAACATGCCGGTGGTTGACTGACGCGCATTACGGATCTGGGTCAATATCGGGCTGCTGGAACTCTCAAGTGAGGCGAGGGTCTCGCGCGCAATCCGACCAATGCTCTTGATGATCTCATCATGCTCCTGGTTGAGCTGCTGATTGCCCGTATGCTGTACCTCTGAGAAGCGCATTGCGGTCGTTTGTGCTTCGCGGTGGAATTTGGCCGCGAGGTTTTCAGCCTCCTGCTTCGCGGTGGCAGCTAACTTATCGCCACCCTGGCGCAGCTGCGTGGCGGTATCACGGGCCATCCCCTGAACCGCGCTAGTGATGTCAGCGAGCCGTTTGGAAGCACTATGGGTCGCAACGATCTGCGAGCCAATGGCCCAGACGCGGTTGGCGCGCTGATAACTGACGCGACGGGCGAGATCAGCCTGTTCCTGTCCGCCTTGGATCATCCGTAAGGCTTTACCTCCGCCTACCTGGTACACCTCGGCCTGTTTGGCCTGGACAGTCTGCTGCAACTCTTGTCTGGCTGTGAGGGTTGCCTGATCGGTACTGGTAATCTGGGCTTCCCTCTGGCTTCTGATCGCGTTGCGGGCAGTGTCGCGGGCCAGCTCAACCTGCTGCTCGGCCTGGTCGAAGCTCTGCTCCATGCGCTGCTGCTCGGACTGTAGGCGCAGCTGTAGGCTGGCCTTCGCCTGCGTCGCGGCCACGCGAATACTGGCCTGCCGCTGCTGCGTCGCCGCCCCGAGCGCGTTGCGCTGGGCGCTGATCTGGGCCAGGAATGTGGCTAGCTCGACGGTTGTGCGCCCTGAGACAGGCGCGACACAGGCCGCAGGTGCCACTGAACTCATCCCGCTGGCTTCAGGGGCAGGGGCGCTCCCCAGTAGCGGGTCGGCCAGAGTCATGGGAGCCGACTCGGCACGGCTCATGGGCTGTGCAGACCCCTGCAATGGCTCAGCGCTTGCGGAGGCCATTCCTGGGACTGAGGCGGCGGGGACGGCACCGGCGGCTGTGGGGGCGCTGGCGAGGGTAGCCTCGGCGGGCGGCGGGGTCGGGGTTGGCGCCGGAACGGGGGCTGGCGGTGCAGCAGTGGTTGTGGCAGCAGCGACCTGCGCCGCTGGCGACGGAGTCGCGGCGGGCTGTGCAGGCTCGGCGACACTCCCCTCGGACGCGAGGGGGAGGGTGCGGCGTTGGATCATGCGCCCGACGGCGGTGTTGCCGTGGGTGCGTTGGAGCATTAGCAGATTGCGGTGGCGCAGGTCGCTGGCCGTGGAGTGTGATGGGAGTGACTGGTGTAGCGGTTGGTGGGGCGGCTCTCGCGGGGCCATGTGCTGCCCCAGCCCAGGCGCAAGCAGCCCCAACTCCGGCTGAGGCTCTGCCTCAGTGTCGGGGTGGCGTTCGCGCTCGGGTGGCGCGGGCTTGGCTTGGGTCTGGAGTTCGGCTGCCATTTGTGGTGAGGGGTGCAAGTGCCGGGGCAAGCACACTAGGAAGCCCCGACCTCGTGCGTGGCGTAAAATTCGCTCACGACCCGGATAGGATTGCTACACCTTTTTGTGCATGGTTATATTCACTCATCGCCGCATGCACATCTATTCTTAAGCGGGCCTCGTCTATATAATACCCCGCTATGGGCTGCTCTGAAAAAGAATCACATGCAGAGAAGACCTTTTCGACGAGATTGGTCAAGGGTTCATCGTGAGCATAGCCCCATAGCTTTTTCCAGTCGGCACTAAACGCTTCAGCACTGATTGCACCCGCATGAAAGCGGGTTAAGAGCAACTCGTCTAGCGGCTCACGCCATGTGCTTTTCATCTGAAGCTGCTCGTCACGGTCTTTTTTCCATAACGCCATGAAGTGACGGGTAAAGCTTTTTACCCGTCTGCGCTTTGCAAGAAAGTCGTTGATCATTGCAACATAAACGTGCTCGTTGGCTTGGAAACTCATTGGACATTGCCCTTGGTGATAAGGCCAACTTCCTGCGTTGGGCTTACCTTCCAACATGGGCATGTTTCAGAAGCGGCCATTTCAGCTTGACAGGTGAAATCTGCAATCACATCACATGCTCCTCGTGGCTTTGCAGCTTTGCGACTTTGCGTGAGATCACTGAACTGTCAAGCTGGTTTGAAACATGCCTACCACAAGGTCGCCGCTGGGATCGAGTGCTACCCACTGTTTCGTTGCACTGTTGAAGCTTTGAGCCTGCGAAATGTGCGCCGGGTTTTTTCCGGTTTGCCCTTCGCCGTTGTCCTTTTTGGGCGCATAGGCGTGTGGGCAAGCTAACGGTGGTGCTGCAACGTTGAGGGCGGTTCGCGCTTGGGTGGGTTGCGGGGGTCGGGGAGATCACGTTAGGAAGATTCTGCATATGCCTGGATGGAAAGACCCTGTCACTCGCAGGGATGGCAGAGACTACACGGTGTCGTCTGAATACCTACCGATCAGCTTTTGCAATAACTTGTTATCGTGCAAGGTTTGCCTTCTGATGTTTGGAATATTAGACATCTTCCAAACATCAGACGCCTAACGCCACTCAATTTTAACGTTCTTCATAACATTTAATTGAACATCAGGATATTTCTTTCCGATATAACTTTTTATAACACGTTTAATTTGCCGTTCCAATTTCGGCCACACTGTACGTGCAACAATAGCGTTTCCTACTAGCTTTATAACAACTAATACACTACCAGATTTAATATGACTTTCAAATTGATCTACAACGCCTTTATCTTCTGCTGTTTTTCGAGCGTCATCGAGGTTTTTGTGCATGGACTTAGTAACAGCTGTAAATTTATCTTGCGAAAAATACTGATCCCCTTTTTGGAAACCACCCTTAACTTCACCGATAACGAACTGATCTTGGGTAAGTCCAGCAGCGTCAAAACCTCGATCAGATGCGATTTTCTCCGAATCTATGAAAGAGATAAAATCATCTCGCTTCTGTGACAATTCATTACGTAGACCTTCCTCAGATTCTCTAATCCTTTCGTCATCTTTTATGTGCTGCCATTTCTTCCTGTGTGCATTGTAATGATGTGTCTTCCTTCCTTTAGTGTAGGCGAAAATACGCTCATTACCGGATTTAGAAGTACCCATACCAACATCAGTACCCTTAGGTTTGTTTTTTCTAGCCTCTCCCAGATAATCCGAGTCGTTCTTGACGATACGAGAACGACCAGAGATTTTCTTCTTCAGCGATACCTTCCGCATCACAGCGCTAACCGTCCAGTTCTCGCCATTGCTTTGGTACTCGAGCTCGTCGAACCCGTACCGGCCCTTGATGCTACTCAGCGAAGATCCCATCTCCTCCTGGGACTGTCCAGGCAAGGATTGTACAGCGCTAACACCAGCTTTAAAGCGCTTGTCCTTCTCGGCATCCTCCCCCTTCTTCCCCCTCTTCCCCCCCAGCGCCCCCATCAGCGTCTTGCCGATGGCCAAAGCTTTCTGAATCACCCAGTCAATCGCTGTGTTGATCGGCTTCTGCACCGCCTTGATGATCTCCTGCACCTTCTTGGAGATGCCGCCGAGGCCGAGCAGGTCGGCGAGGAAGCTGATGACGGTGGGCAGGGCTTTGGCGAGGGTCTGTTCGATGTAGCTGGCCGCACCGCCGATGTTGCCTGCGGCAATGGCGGTGACGGAATCGAGCACCGAGTTGACCAGGGCCATCATGCGGGCACCGTTCTCGATGAACCAGGTGACGACACGCACGATGCCTTGCACCGCTTTGATAAAGGCTCCCGCTGGCCCGCCCAAGATGCCGATCAGCCAGTCAATCCCCGCTTGGATGACTTGGGTGATGACCATTTCTTTGATCTGGTCAAGCACCATGGTCTTGAGGTCGCCGATCATCCCCTTGACGAACTCCCAGAGTCCGGAGAGACCCTGGGTGCTGATGATCTTGATGATGTTAAAAGCCTGCTCCAGGGCGCCCATGATCTGCTCGCCCTTTGGCCCTAGCCCCTTGACGATGCGCGAGCGGATGTGTTCCCAGGTCAGGCCGAGGATTTGCATGACGAGGCTGAAGATGCCGGGTAGGTCGAAGGTGGCCGGTAGGGTGATGCCCGCTGAGCCGAGTGCGCCGGTGAGCCAACTAATGAGCCCTTGCTGGAGGTGGGTGCCGATGTTGCTGACGAAGTTGGTCAGGCCCAGTTTGACGCCCGCGATCAGGTTGCCGAGGAACTCGACCGGGTGCTTGATGATCTGGTCAACCGCTGAGGCCGCCCGTTGGAGGGTGCTCATCAGCAATTGCGACAGTTCGCGGATGGTGTTGATTGTCCCGCTAATCGCGTCGGCAGCTTTCTCCAGCCAACCCTTATCTTTCTCCTTCATCGCTTCCAGTTCGCTGTCGAGCGCCTGGAGTTTGTCAACGTACTGTTGGGCGAGGTTGTCTACGATCTCCTGTTGCTTGGCGTCAACGGTCTGCTCAAGGTCGGTGAATTTGCTGAGGGCGGCGTCGGCGGCGTCTTGGGCGACTTGGCGCAGGGCGGCGGGTTGGCTGGCAACAAAGGTGTCAATCTGCTTGCGGCCATCCTCAATGCGCTGCTTGGCCCGACCCAAGTGGTCGGCAACAATGTCGGCGACGCGACCAATCACTATGGTCATCTCGTCGCAGTACATCTTGCGGCCCTCGGTGTAGTACTTGTAGTACTCTTCGGGCATGCCCATTGTGTCCCAGGCCTGAGTTACGGCACCGACAACGTGCGAGCCGACGTCGTACCAAGCCGCATCGCGCTTGTAGCGCCGATCTTTGAACGCCTCGGTTTCGCGGTTGATGTATTCAACGGCCCGCGCCTTGGCGGTGTCGGCACCGCTGTTGAACTCTTGATCAACTTTGGTGTCAAGTTCGCCCAGGATGCGCTCGACATCGGCCTTCGCGCTTTCGTAGATGCCGTCAATCTGCCGCCCGATTTCGGCACGTTTCGCCTCGTCACTGCCCTTGGCGGTGGTCTGCACGCCGTCCATCTGGCCGAAGACTTGGGTGCGACTGGTGGACATTCCGGTGAGGCCGGTCTGGGTTGTGGTGCCTGCCGCTGTCTGTGCGCCCTCGACGGTGGACTGTTCACCGGCGCGGTAGGCCACGGGGTCGGTGGTGACGCTGGCCTGGGCCTCATTTTTTGTCGCCAGGGCTGACTGGAACTGCGGTTCGTTCGACTCCTGAATCTGTGCTTCGGTGACGTTCGCCTGAGCCATTTGGGTGTCGAGTTGCTGGCTTTCGGCTTGAAGCGGTGCCTCAACCTCTTCGGCACCTTTCGCCTTCGGGGCGGCTCCCGAGCCATTGCCAATCGGGGCGGCTCCCGGCTGATTGGGGGCAAGGGGCGTGGTGGCTCGTTCGGGGACGGCGGCGGTGTCAGGGGCGGCTTCGACTTTGTCGTCAACATCGCCCTGCGCGACCTCTTTGCCCGTCTTGACCTCGGTATCAACCACCTGCTTTGCGCCGCTAAAGACCCCGCTGCCCTCGATGTTCTCCATCTGCTTGGGGTCTTTGGGGGTGAGTTGGTCAATCTTGGCTCCAACTGAGGCGATAAAAGCAGCCTTGTTGAAACCGGGAGCCTGCCCGCCTGCGGCTTTGGACTGTTGAGCGGCGGCGGCAGTGGCGACCTCGGCGGTTTGCTGACCCTGGGCGAGACCTTCGCGCTCTTCGGAGGGCATTTGGGCGGCGGCGGCGGCCTGATCAGCCTTGAGGGCGGGCGGCTCGTGGGCTTTCTGTTGCGTCGAGGCACCCTGCACTTGGCCGACTACAGCCTGGAAGCCGGGATCTTCGCCGGGGGATTTTGGCGCGATCTTGCGCTGGACGAGGCGCTGGAGTTGGGGGCGCTGCTCCTCTTCCTCCGGGCGGCGCTCAGCACCGGCTGCTGGCTGTGCGCCGGTTGCGGTCGCCTCGGCACCCTGCGTAGCGGCGGTGGCCTCTGGGGCGGCGGCGGTCGCGCCGGTTGCGGTCGCCTCGGCACCCTGCGTAGCGGCGGTGGCCTCTGGGGCGGCGGCGGTCGCGCCGGTCGGCGTTGCGGCTTGGCTGGCGGCAGCGGGAGGAGCGGCGGCGGGTTGGGCGGCGGCAACTGGGGCGGGGGCAGCTTTGGCTTGTTCGGCGGTTGGGGTGGTTGGGGCAGCCGGAACGGGGGCTTCGGCCTCGGGTGCGGGGGCGACTGCGGTCTTGTCGGCTGGGGCGGGCGCGGCGCTTTCTTGGGCGGGGGCGGCACCGCCGGGGGCACCGGAGGCACTTTCGTCGCCACCAGCAACAGTGTTTCCATCGGGCAAACTGACCGGCGCGGCGCTGTCCGGCTCAACCTGCTGTTGCGCGATCTCCGCGTCAGTGACCTGCTCTTCAGCTTTAGCAACCAAATCCTCAAGGGCGGGGGCGCGCTGGAGGAGCGCACGGGGCTTAGGCGGGGCGGGCGTGAGCAGGTGGTTGAGGGCCGAGTTGCCGAGGCGGCGCTGGAGGTGAATGAAATTGGACTGCCGCATGCCGACAATGGTCTGGTTTGACGATGGCTGGCGTAGCACATAAGCGGAACCAGGCGCAGCGGGCGCAGGCGCAGGCTCAGCCTCCAGCACCGCTGCCTCGGCGGCGGGTGCGGGCGACTTGCGCTCGGGGGGGCTGGCTTTCCGTTGTGGCTGGCGCTGCTGGCTCATGGTCAAATGACTCTGCTAGTACAGCTTTCTGGAAGTCCCTGGTGTTTTGCTGACGGCTGACGGCTGACGCAACTGGTCAGGGATTTTGAGAGAGCTATACTAGGGCTACACGATGGTAGCAAGCATAGCACAGGGAGCATTAAATTGGTAGGGGCAAAATCCCTGTTTCCCATTGGGCAAGTTCGGCCAAAAGTTGCGGCGCAAGCGTGGTGGGCAAACTGGTAGCCACGGCTGAACGGATGGCGTCGAGGGTGGGTTGCCAGGGCTGGAGTTCTGGGCAAGCGGCCCGCAGCGGTTGGGCACCTCGGTCGAGGCAGGCATCCCAGGCGGCACAAAAGGCGTTCCAGTCAGCCACTTGGGCGCAGATGAGCTTGAGTTGGGCGTAGATGTGGGTGAGGTAGGTGTAGTAGTCGGCCAACTCACGCGGCGGCGTCGGGGGATTTTGCAGAAGGTGATAGTTCCAACGGGCGACCACCAGTTCGTAGAGGTCGAAGGCAAGCGCCTGGTGGGCGAGGCGCTCGTACCAGACTGGATCGGTAAGGGTGTCGTCGTGCCAAGCCTCGGTGGGGCAGAGTACATCGTCGCGACGGCCCACCAGCCCGTTGCGCGTATAGGCGGGATAGGTCTGGCAGACGAGCGGACGCAGCGTGTAGATGCCGCAACGCCCCGTGCCGTCGGGCAATTCGAGCAGAAAGAGGCAGGGCGCGGGAAAGGTGTCAGCGGGGCGCTTGGCGAGCGCGAGTTGGTAGGCGGGGCCTTCGCGGCTGAGCAGGAAGCCGCGAACACCCGGTTCGGCAATAGCTTGGAGGAACAGGGCGGGGGCGAGGTCAAGCCCCAGGGCAATGGCTTGGACATCAGTGCCGCTGACGCCGACGGTGTGCCGGTGACAGCAGCCACGGACGCATGTAGGGCAAGGATTGGTCATCGGGGGTCAGCCCTTTACAATGCTCATCCACTGGCCGAATTCCGCCGCCGTCACCAGCTTGCCGAGCTTCTGGTACTCGCGTTTGATAGCGCGAATGAGGTGGCTCATGGTGATGATGTCGCCATCCTCGGCGGCTAAATAGGCCGACAGCAGCGCAATGTTGCGAATATTGCCACCCGCCAGCTTGAATTGGCGGGCCAGAAGCGCTGCATCAACACCCTCAGCCAACGGGGCATCGGCGGGGAAGACTTTGCTCCAAATGCGTAGCCGATCCGGCTCCTCGGGGAAGGGGAAATCAATCGCGACGTGGAGCCGCCGCACGAAGGCGTCATCAAGGTTTTTGCGCAGGTTGGTGGCGAGGATGACGACCCCATCGTATTCTTCCATCTTCTGTAGCAAATAGCCGACCTCGATATTGGCGTAACGGTCGTGGGCGTCCTTGACTTCACTACGCTTCCCAAAAATGGCATCGGCTTCATCAAAGAAAAGAATCGCGTTGGCCTCACGCGCCGCCGTGAAGATCCGATCAAGATTCTTCTCGGTTTCCCCAATGTATTTGCTAACCAAACTGGAGAGGTCAACCTTGTACAATTCCAGGCCCAAATCAGCGGCGATGATTTCGGCAGCCATCGTCTTGCCGGTACCGGACTGACCGGCGAAGAGCACATTCACGCCCTTGCCCATCGCGAGGTGGCGATCAAAGCCCCAGCGCTCAAGCACGGTGCGCCGGTGGCGCACCTGCAGACAGATCTCGCGCATCTGGCAGATTGAATCTGGCGGCAGCACAATATCGTCCCAAGTATAAATACCCTTGATTTTATGGGCGAGCGTGCTGATCTTGCCGCTTGATTGGGCACGACAGGCGGCGTAAAGATCTTGCGGCGTGAGTTGTGGCGTGAGCGGTTGGTCGTGCCAATGGGCGAGTGCGCCCGCCATCGCCACGGCATCGCGGATTTGCCCGCCGCTAAGGCGGAACGTGCTGGCGAGAGCTTGGAGCACCTCAGCGCTGGGCGCCGCACTCGCAAGGCGTTGCTGCCAGATCAGTTCACGCTCGCTAAACGAAGGGGCGGGCAGTTCAAGCCGCAGGTAGGTGACGCCGGGCAGGGCACCGTGAGGTTCCCAAGCGCCATCGAGGGACAGAAAGGAGCGTCCGGGATGCTCGATGAGCGTGGTTAGAAAGGCTTGGCGCCACGGGCCGGGCGCATCGTCGGTGAGAAGCAGATCGGCGCGTTGCCAGAGCAGAGCCGCGCCTTGGAGCGTGGCCTCGCGAACGAGGTAGCAGAGCGCCTCCACCGGCGCAAGCTCACTGTCGCGCAGACGGGGCAGATCAACGGCGAGGAGCGGCAGCCGCAACTCGGTGCAGAGCGCCTCGGTCACGGCACGCCGTCCGCTGCCGTAACTGCCCTGGAGGGCGAGCACGAGCCGTTGGGTCGGTGCGCTTGCCACTTGACGCAACCGCATGACGAGGTCGGGAGGCAAGATGAGTTGGTCAAAGGTGCGAGTGGGCTGGCTGAGGCTGACGAAGGGACTGATCAGCGCCTCAACCTCCGGCTGTTGAAGCAACTCAGCGGTAAGCCGCTCGCCGATCTTGATAAAGCGAGCGAGGGTCGAGGCTTGGCGCTGCCCGTCATCCACCAATTGAATAAGCCGGTGGCGCAACAGTGGTGCGCCCGGCGCAAAGACCGCCCGCGCAGCCAGCAAAGCCTCCGGGTCGGGAACAAGCATCCGCAGGGCCAAGTCAATGCTGGGGCGCTTGCGCGTGACATCATCCTGCACATAGGCATACAGCCGTTCGTAGCGCAAGTCGAGTTCGGGGGCGAGCGCGAGGAGGAGAATATCGCTTTCGAGGGAGGTGAGGGTGAAGAGTTGGGCGAGGCGAAGGAGAGGCGGGATGTGCGCTGCGGTGCGGGCGGCAGCTTCGAGGGTGGCGCGTTGCGCGGTCAAGGCAGTGCGTTGTTCCGCGAGATCGGGCGGAATGGCGGGCATCTGAGCGGCGAGAATCTCGACCTCGGCGTCGGGGATGTAGAGGCCACGATACTCGTCGTCGGCAACCGCCCCGTAGGTGTGCCGGGTCAGCGTGATTTGCCAAGCGAGGAGGCGGTGGAGCCAGCCGAGCAGACTGGGCAGGTAGTGGTCTGACTGCGACGGTGACGTGGGTTCGAGCTTGAGCGACGCAGTGACCGATACCATTCCAGGCTCCCTTAGACAAGATTTCAGATTGCAGCTTTGCCGCAACAGGACGCGCTGCATTTGCCCAAACAGTCAAGTACCTGCGAACCTTGGACTAGGCAGATTGACCCGTTATGCATGGGCGAATTGTTCTTGCAGAATAGGATGTTGCAGATGAGCGTTCGGAGGTTCCTATTGCCATGCATTGTAGCCTTCTCTACTGTACTTTGGCAATAGGCATGGTTCAGGATCGGCGGTTTCAGTTTGACAGTTCGTAGGCGGGGCTTTAGCCCCGTGCAAGGCTTTGTAACGCGGCTGAAGCCGCTACTACGAACTGAATAGAC